>DAOQRR010000008.1:7111-12840 GCA_035355875.1 Minisyncoccota bacterium | reverse complement strand
GCAAAAAATTTTGCGTACTCTTTTGTGGAAGCTATTCTTTGTGTGGCGGTTTCCATAAGAGAATATCTAACTACAATTTTTTCAAATAACATAAGAAATATATCAAAAAACACTTAAACTTGCAAACAAAAACAAAACCCCGCAATTAGCGGGGTTTTATTTTCAATTCTTTTATTATCTAGCTGGTCTTTCTTCCATTGGACGAGCTTCGTTAACTGTAAGATTTCTACCATCGAAATCTTTACCGTTAAACATTGAGATTGCATTTTCTGCATCAGCATCGTTTTCCATTTCAACGAAACCAAATCCCTTTGAACGGCCGGTCATCTTATCCATAATAATTGTTGCTGAAGCAACTGCTCCGGCAGAACTGAAATGAGCTTTAAGCTCATCGTTGGTAGTCTTGTAAGGAAGACCTCCAACATATAACTTTTTTGCCATATATGACAATTGTGCTCCACATAGTTATACTTGCATACCAACCACGCGGAGAAAACTAACTTATAAATGTAATCGCATAGCCCGATTTCATTTACATGCCTCAATGTTTACACATACGAAGGAATGAAAGATACCAAAACATAAGCAAACTACTGGCGGGATTATAACAGTAAAGAAAAATAAAAGCAATAGCAAAAACCGCCACAATGGGCGGTTTGAGAAATATTATCTTTACCCCCTAATTAAAGGAAGTTAAGCGCAGAAAGAAGAAGCGCTATCCAGAGAACGATGTCCCAGGATAGTAGGAGAGCTAGTAAATTTTCCATGGCAAAATAGTTTAAATTCCCTTAGACTATATTATATTACTTCCCCTTAGTCAAACCACCAGACAATGCTTCTATAATCTTTTCAATATTTCCTTCCATAATAGATGGCAGATTAGACCACGATTCTTTAATTCGGTGATCTGTGACCCTGTCTTGTGGAAAATTATATGTTCTGATTTTTTCACTTCTGTCGCTTGTGCCTATTTGTTCTTTTCTTTCGGATGAATATTTCTCGGCTTCTTCTTGCTCTTTTAACATCTCTAATTTAGAAATTAAAATCTGCATTGCTTTTTCTCTATTAGCTAATTGTTTTCTTTCTGTTGTGCAACGAACATCAATGCCCGTTGGTTTGTGAATTAGCCTAACAGCTGTTTCAACCTTGTTCACATTTTGCCCGCCGGCTCCACCGGAACGAGAATACTCCATCTCTATATCAGCAGGATTGATGACAATACTTGTTTTTTTTCTGATTGGTAGAATAGCAACAGAAGATGTGGAGGTATGAATCCTTCCATTTTTTTCTGTCACTGGAACTCTTTGGACCCGATGAACACCTGTTTCAAAACGAAGTAATTTATAAACATCTTGTCCTTTGAATTCAAAAGAAGCCTCTTTGTATCCCCCAACTTCATTGATAGATTCTCCTAATTTTTTAGTTTGCCAGCCTTTATTTTCAGCAAACTTCAAATACATTTCTGCCAGCTCATAAGCAAATAAAGAAGCTTCATCTCCTCCAGCCCCAGCTCTAACTTCTAAGACTATTTCATTTGGGAATTCTTCTTCCTCCTCTTCTTTCTTTAATATCTCTTCTATTTGTTTTTCCAGAGCTTCTTTTTGAATGTTTAGATTAGACAATTCTTCTTCGGCTAATTCTTTTAGTTCCGGATTTTCAGCTATCATCTCTTTGGTTTTTTCTTCTTCTCTCAAAAGACGCTCATATTCTTCTGCAAAGTATGTCGTCTTGTAATTTTTCTTTAATTGTTCTAAATCTATTTCCATTACATTTTAAATTTTGATAATAATTATTTTTTGAAATCTTTTTTTGTTGTCTCGTATGTTCTTTGATTTAAACGGGACAAGTGCTTTTATTATTATAAATCTTAAAAAGATTAAAGACCAATAAAAATAACCCTTTTATAAATATAAAAGAGCTATTTTAAAAGTATCTATTTTTTAGCTTTTGAAGCGGCGACTCGTTTCTTAAACTTATCAACTCGGCCGGCGGTGTCTAAGACTTTTTCATTACCAGTATAGAAAGGATGGCACTGACTACAAATTTCTACATTTATTTCATCCATTGTTGAACCAACAGTAAAAGTAGCTCCGCAAGCGCAGGTTACTTTGGCTTTATCATTATATTTTGGGTGTATTTCTTTCTTCATATGTTTTCGTATACTAGCACAATTATTTTAATCTTGCAATAAATCTATATTAGCTTGAATAGTTAATTTGTGACGCATAACACTATTACTATACGAGCAGGTGGTCCCTCCTGTTCCGTAATAACGGCAAGCGGCTTTGTGCTGAGCACTAGCACTATTACCCACCGCCCCAAGGTCTGTCAGATAGGTGGCTGAAGCCATGAAAGCGTCTCTTGGATTCCAAGGGTCAGCATCGTGTCCCAAGAGATTTTTTAATCTATTTTTATACCCACCCCAAGTTGAAGGAATAAATTGAGCTGGTCCCATTGCCCCACCATAGCCGGCAACTCCAGCAATTGGACAAGAAACAAGTGTTTTGTATGGATCACGGCCAACGGCAGCGGTGATTAAGAAAAAGTCATCAATATCTCCTTTTCGTCCCGGTAAGCCCATTGGCTTCATAACATTTGGATAAGTTTTGCCTGTCTTGGGGTTCATTCCAGCGCCTGTTTTTGTATCTGTTAAATAACACTGCCCAACATTAGCTCCTAAGTTACTTTCTTGTGTTAAGACAGCTAAAAGGAAAGCAGGATCTATGCCTGTCAATTTTTGGGCTTCCCTAGCATAAACCAAAGCTGTCTCAAAATTTATTTTTGTAGAACCCCCACCGGCTAGACTAAATATAGCAGCCAAAATCTGAGCCCTTTTCTGAGCTTTTTCTTGAAGAACTTTTTGATATTCGGCTTCTTTATTTTTACTAATAGACAATAATCTTTGTTTTTCAGCTTCGCTTGTTTCAACTTTAGCCTTATCTCTTTCTAATTCATATTTAGTGTCAGTCTCCTCATCTTTTTTCTTTTCCAAAGCCAATTTTTCAGCTTCAGTTAGATCTTTCATATTTCTAATTTCGTTTATTGATTCTTGAATACCTTTTTTTATAGACGAGAAAGCTTCAATGTCGCCATAGACATCAGATATATTGTCTTTGGATAAAATTAAAGAAATTATATCTCTGTCATTAATCATTCTCTCTTTCCTCAATAGTTGAGCCAGGGATTCTTTTTCTCTATCTATTTTGACAGACAAGGCGCTAATTTCTTGATTCTTATTTGAAATTTCGCCACCCAATTTTTGGATAACTAAATTTTTAGCCTTGATGTCTAATTTGGATTTTTGAATTTGCGAAGTCAGGATAGCAATATCTCGAGACAGAGAAACAGATTGTCCTTTTTGCCCCGCTAATTCTTTTTCTTTTTCGGCGATTTCTTTTTCTAGTTTTGCTAGCTCAGCTTCAAGTAAAGCTTTATCAGCCTTAGCATTATCAAGATAAACATCAGCCTTTGTCGTTTCTATGTTAGCTACGAAAAAAGTAGCCAAAAAAGAAACAATAATTATTCCAGAAATTAATCTTTTAAAACTAAAATGCATTGCTTTATTATAACATAAAAACCACCGAGTCTAGAGCCGGTGGTTTTTATAAATAGATAATTAATCCTTCTTTTCTTCGCTTGTGGATTCTGTCTCGCCTTCTTCCTCCTTCTTACCCTTCTTTTCTACTTCAATAGATGAAATATCAACTACTTCCTCTTCTTTTTCTTCTTGTAAAGGTGTAACTAAGGCCACA
Source organism: Minisyncoccota bacterium (assembly GCA_035355875.1). Lineage (GTDB taxonomy): Bacteria > Patescibacteriota > Minisyncoccia > Phycocordibacterales > UBA9973 > UBA8515. The sequence goes on along the minus strand of DAOQRR010000008.1, from coordinate 9,088 downwards.
ATTTCGTCCAAACTTGTCTTCGCGGTCACATCGGCTGGCATTTTAATGTCTTTAACTCTTATCTGGCTTTCTAAATCAACTAAAGAGGAAACATCAACTTCAATCTTCTGGGGAATGTTTTTTGGTAGAGCCTCAACTTCTATTTCGTGCAAAGCTTTAACCAAAATACCCAAGTTATTTTTATCAGCTGGAGAAATACCAATGAATTCAAGCGGTACTGCCACTTCAATCGGCTTGTTGATATCAACAGCTAGAAAATCTATATGTAAAGGAAATCCTTTTATGCCATCTTCTTGGATTTCATGAATTAGAACATCGACCTTTTTAATTGGTTTAGAATCTTCATCCACTATTTCAAGTGTAATAGTGCTGGTTTCTCCTGCTTCTCTTAATGTTTTGGCAAAGTTGATGCTCGAAACCGAAAGCATAGTGTTCTCGACTTGAGCGCCATAGACGACTGCTGGGATCATACCGTTATGTCGTATAACACCAAGCTTGTCTGACTTACTTCGCTTCTTAGCGATTAATGTATTCATATGAGAAAATAATAACACTAAAAATCACATGTGACAATACTACATGATAGAAATAAAGGCTTTTTTTAGTAACCAGAACATAAAATAAACATTTCTGTCAATAAAAAAGCCCAAAAAACATTAAAAAATAAGTCTTTTTAATTATTGTTTATTTTGGTCTTTAAAAAATAAGGTTAAAAATTATAACAATCACCTTTGGTTTTTAACAAGATTAAAGGTGGTTAAATAATTTCAATCTTCTATAAACCACTTCTTCTATCGCCTTAACTACGGGGGAAAGATATTTGTATGGAGCAACTTCCTTATTTTCTTTTAATTCTTTTTCTAAAGCTTCTCTGTAAGCCACTCTAAGTTCTGTGCTGATGTGAATAATTGAAATTCCTGCTTCTATAGCATTTTTGAAATCTTCATCACTAATTCCTGAGCCACCGTGCAAAACAAGAGGAACACCGCAAGCTTCCCTCACCTGCTTTATTCGTCCAATGTCTAATTTGGGGTTGCCTCCATGCACCATGCCGTGAATATTGCCAACAGATGGAGCGAGTAGGTCTATACCAGTTTCTTCAACAAAAATTTTAGCATCTTTTGGATTGGTCATTGTTTCTTCACTAACCCCCTCTGGTATTTCCTCTAATAATTTAGATGATTGACCAATAAAGCCAAGCTCTGATTCAGCCATTATATATCTTTCTTCTCTGTGGCCTAATTCTCTGGCGTAGTCTACACATTTTTTAGCCAAGGCAATGTTTTCTTCTAAGGGTAATTTTGCTCCATCAATAACAAAAGCGTCATAACCCAAATCAACAATAGATTTGACTGAGGGGAATGAATAATGGTGATCAGCATTTAAAAATAATGGATAAATATCTTTCTCTCTTATGTTTCTAACCAAAGCGACAATTTCATCTTTACCGATAAACTCCTCCTCCCCTTCTGAGACTCCAACAATAATTGGAATCTTATGTCCAATTTCCTCACTTAATTTTAAGGCAGCATTATAGACTCCATGCAACATTTCTAAATTAGAAACATTGAAATGCCCAATAGCAAAACCACCCTCATCGGCTTCTTTGACATATTCTCTTAAGGTTTTCATATTAATTATTATACCACAATATGTTATATTATTAAGTATAGAAGCTTAAAAAATATTAAATATGAAAAAGATAAAAATCTTGGCTGTGGGAGATATGGCAGCTGAGCCGTTTATAAAAATAAAACCCGAGGAGGCAGAAACTAATTTTGACCACAAGGAAAAAGATTGGAACTTATGCTTAGATTATGGAAGCAAGATTCCTTATGAATCATCCATGTTTTGTTATGCTGTTGGCAATAGTCCAAATGTGGCTGTTTGCGCTAGTCGCTTAGGACTAAAAACTTCTCTCGTTTCTTATTTAGGAGATGACGATGTAGCAAAATTAAATATCAAAAAATTAAAATC
>DAOQRR010000008.1:0-7011 GCA_035355875.1 Minisyncoccota bacterium | reverse complement strand
CAAAGAGCTAATATATTTTGCGCCAATAGAAGAGAGGTGGAAGATATGTTTGGTAAGCAGGCAAGTGACATTAAAGAATTATTAAAAGAAGTTTATGCTCTTGGCCCTAAGCTGGTTATTATCACAGATGGAATTAATGGTTCTTATTTATATGATGGTAATGATATTTTATTTATGAGAGCTTTTTATGAAGAAGAAAAGACCGTAGAAAACACTGGTGCCGGAGATGCTTTTATTGGCTCTTTTTTGTCAGCTAAGGTATTAGGTAAAGACAATGCTGAGTCTTTAGTTTGGGCCACACTAAACGCTAGTAGTGTTGTCAGACAAGTTGGTCCGCACAAGGGATTATTAAATAGAGCTGAACTAGAAAAATTATACCAACAAATTGATGTAGCTTATTATCCTAAAAAGATTTAGCGAGACTCTTTACGGTCTAAAACTTTTTTAACTTTTTCAATAATATCTTCTCGGGTTAATTTATATTCTTTATATAATTCTTTCGGTGTTCCTGATTGTCCAAAACGGTCTAAAACGCCGACAAATTCAATTGGGGTGGGATTGGTTTGAGCAAGATATTCGGCTATGGCACTACCCATGCCACCCGTTATCTGGTGGTCTTCCACTGTCACAATTCCCCCAGTCTCTTTCGCCAATGAAGAGATGGCCCACTTATCAAGAGGTTTAATCGTGGCAAGATTCATAACTTTAACTTTTACTCCCTCTTTTTCTAATTCATGAGCAGCTAATATGGCTTCGTATAGGATTGGTCCAGTAGCGATTATCCCAACATCTGCTTTATCATTTTCGGGAATAAAGGCTATTTGAGCTTTACCAATTTCAAATGGATTGTCTCTTTCGGTAATAAGAGGAGTATCTATGCGGGATAATCTTATGTATGTTGGTTCTTTTGTTTTAGCACAAGCAAGAGTTGCTTTTTTGGCTTCAAAATAATCAGCTGGACAGATGATGGTCATATTTGGCAAGACTCGCATGAGGGCAATATCTTCTAGCGCTTGGTGGCTACCTCCATCTGCTCCAACTGATACTCCCCCGTGAGATCCGATAATTTTAACAGCTTGATTATTATAACAAATAGTCGTTCTTATCTGTTCCCAATTACGCCCCGGGCTAAAAATGCCATAAGATGTTATGAAGGGAATTTTTCCCATAGAAGCAATACCACTTGCGACACTGGCCATGTTTTGTTCGGCAACTCCAACTTCTATAAATCTATCTGGATATTTATCAGCGAAAAGATTAGCTTTTGTTGAATCAGCTAAATCGGCTGTTAGGACCATAACATCAGGGTTTTCTAAGCCTAAGTCTATCAAAGCATCACCAAAACCTTGCCGAGTCCCCCTTTTTTCAACATCAGGATTAAAAATTTTAGGATTTAATTTTAATTTTTTATTTAACATAAAACTATAAATTATTTATTTCTTTAATAGCCATCTTAGCCTCTTCTTTATTTGGGGCTTTGCCATGCCAACGATAATCATTTTCCCATTTTTTTACCCCCTTAGCAGAAATTGTTTTGGCAACGATAACAGTCGGTGAATTTTTATTATTTAAGGCTCGACGGAAAGCATCGTCTAATTCTTCAAAATCGTGACCGTCTACTTCATCAACAAAACAATTAAAAGATTTAATCTTATCTTTTAGATCAAAAAGAGGCATAACATTTTCGGTGTTTCCGCCGATTTGAATATAATTTCTATCAACAATGATAATTAGATTAGAAAGTTTTTCTTTTGCCGCTAGCATTAAAGCTTCCCAAGTATTACCCTCATCAAATTCTCCATCAGACAAGATGGCGTAAAATTTTCTCTGACTATCATTATAGATTTTATCTACCATAGCCATACCAACAGCTTGAGACAATCCTGAGCCAAGAGGTCCGGAAGAAGTTTCTAGTATATCTAAAAATTGTCTGTCGGGATGACCTTGTAAACGAGAACCAAATTGTCTTAATGTTGATAATTCGTCTTTAGGAAAATATCCAGCATAAGCTAGTGTGGCATATAAAGCTGGACAGGTGTGTCCACAAGATAAAACTAACCTGTCTCTTTCTTCCCAGCTTGGATCTTGGGGTTTATGTCGGAGGGTATGAAAATAAAGAATAGTTAATATTTCAACCAAATCAAGAGACCCTGCGGTGTGTCCTGATCCAGCTTTTTCAAGCATTTCAATAATAGACAGCCTAATATTTTTAGCAATTATTTTAAGACCTTCTATTTTTCTGTAGTCTAACTTTTCCATCTTTCTATATTTTAGCAAAAAGAAAGATAAAAAACTATGGGGGCTGTAAAAATAAAACCTTTTATAGTATAATTTGGGGGTATGATATTACAAATTTTAATTTTTGCGGTGTCGATTTTTTTGATTATTAAAGGGGCGACATTGTCAACTAAGTTTTCTGGCCGAATAGCTAAGAGTTTTAATTTATCTAACTATGTTGTTGGTTTTTTAATCGTAGCTGTAATTTCTATAACCCCCGAAGCTTTCGTTGCCATAAACTCAGCCATCTCAGGTGTTCCATCTATGGGGCTAGGAACTATTTTTGGTTCCAACATAGCAGACTTAACCCTAGTCTTTGCCATTGTTGTTTTAGTTGCCGGGCGAAGTCTAAAGATTGAAAGTAAGATATTAAAAAGCAATTTAATCTACCCCTTCTTTTTCTTAATACCAATTGCTCTCGGGATTGATGGAGCTTACAACCGAGGAGAAGGTTTGTGTTTAATTATTGCGGGTGTAATTTTCTATTATCTAGCTTTTCATCAAAGCCAAGAAGGAGAAGAGAAAAAATCAAAAATAAAGTTTGACAAGAAAATCAAAAAAGATATTTTATATTTTGTTTTAAGCTTGCTTGCTTTGCTGGTCGGCTCTCATTTTATAGTAGAGTCTGGTGTAAAAATAGCAGAGTATTTAACAATTAGTCCAGCCGTTATTGGTTTATTCTTTATTGGGTTAGGAACTGTTATTCCAGAATTATTATTTAGTATTTCGGCTGTTAAAAAAGACCAAGATTCATTAGCTATTGGAGATTTACTCGGAACTGTTTTAGCTGATGCAACCATCTTAGTTGGTTTGATTGCTTTTATTAAACCATTTGAGTTTCCGATAAAGATTATTTATATTGCTGGTATATTTATGTTTGCCGCAGCCTTTATGCTTTATTATCTAATGCGTTCAGGCAAGATACTAAGTAAAAGAGAGGGTTATTTATTAATCCTCTTCTGGCTAATCTTTGTCTTAATGGAGGTAACTATACACTTTTAATTTTAGTCGGTGCTAAGGTTTTCAAATTCTCTAATTTTAGATTTTATATCCAAGGCTTGATCTAGGGCTGTTCCAATCACTAGCCTATCAGCTCCTGCTTCTATTAGACAAGGGGCTGATTTTTCGTTGACTCCCCCATCAACGCTTATTTTTATATCAGGATATATTCTTTTTATCTCTTTGATTTTATCTATTATTTTTTCTTCAAATGGCTGGCCCTGAAAACCAATTTTTCTAATCCCCATACATTGTATAAAATCAACTCGATTTATTAGGGCTTTAATTTTTTCTAAATCAACCTCACTGCCAACAGCTAACCCTATTTCAATATTTTCTCTAAAATACATATCAATACCTTCTAAAAAATCTCGCAGATTTAGAATATCGTTTTCTTTGATATGAAAGATTATTCTTTTGGCTCCTAGTTTGGCGAAAAAATCAAAATGTTCATAGCTTTTTTCTATCATTAAATCAAATTCAAAATCTAATTTATCCCAAGAAGGTAAACCCTCTTCTTCGTCAATAATTGGCAATATGCTATCACGGTCTTTTTTGTTCATTGGCCAGGAGACAGAAGGAACAAAAGAACCATCGCAAACATCTATTTGAACCATTTCTGAAAGACCAACAAACTTTGATATTTTAGTCTGTAGCTCTTTATAATTATCAACTAAGATGGCTGGTATTACTTCTATCATCTTAAAATATTTTCAACTTTATCTAATCTTCTAATATGTCTTTCCTCAATTGAAAAAGGAGTCTCAATAAATATTTTAACTGCTTCTTTGGCTTCATCTTCATTTATAAATCTGGCTCCAAGAGAAAGGATATTGGCCGAGTTGTGTTGTCTTGATAATCTAACAATCTCCAAATCACCACCGTAATAAACGGCTGAACGAATGCCAACAACTTTATTAGCCACAATAGCTTCTCCTTGTCCACTACCACCTAAAATTATACCCATACTTCTTGGTTCGCCTGATACATTTTTGGCTACGGGTATTATGAAATCTGGGTAATCGTCGTTCTGGTCTAATTGAAAAGCTCCCAAATCATCCACCTCATGACCCAAAGTTTCTAAAAATTTTTTTAATTTTTCTTTTAATTCAAAACCAGCATGATCCGCCCCAATATATATTTTCATAAGTATATTAAATGGTTTTAGCTGTTCTAATAACGTGGTCTATTAATGTGTGAGTATACCCCATTTCATTATCATACCAACCCAAGACTTTCACTAAATTACCACCAACAACTCGGGTCATTTCTAGGTCGGCAATACAAGCATGACTCTCTCCCAGTATATCTGATGAGACTATTGGTTCATTTGTGGCTCGGAATAATTTTTGCCATTTTGGGTCTTGGCTTGCTTTTTCTAATATAGCATTTACTTCTTCTTTGGTTGTTTCTCTTTTAGCGATGAAAGTAATATCAACAATAGAACCGCAGACGACTGGAACTCTAATAGATATTCCATCAAACAAACCGGTTAAAGATGGAAAAGCTTTAGCGACAGCAATGGCTGCTCCTGTGGAAGAAGGAATAATATTTTGAGCGGCGGCTCTCCCCTCTCTTAAATCTTTTTTACTTGGCCCATCAACTATTGCTTGAGTGGCAGTATAACCATGAACCGTATTTAAGATAGCTTTTTCAACCCCAATAGCTTCATCTAAAATAGAAATTAGAGGCCCAGCTGCATTTGTGGTGCAAGAAGCATTAGATGTAATGTCTGTTGTTCCAAATTTTTCTTCATTGATACCAAGAAGGATTGTTTCTCCTTTTGTCTGGCTTTCTCCTTTAGCCGGTGCAGAAATAACTACCTTTTTAGCCCCACAATCTAGATGAAACTTAGCCTTGTCAAAAGAAGTAAATAAGCCAGTTGATTCAACAACGACATCAATGTCTAATTCTTTCCAGGGTAATTTTGTGGTATCTTTTTCTGAAATAAATTTAATCTTTCTGTCGTCTATTATAAAATAATCACCATCTATTTCTACTTTATGATTCCAATTTCCATAAACAGTGTCATAACGAAGAAGATAAGCTAGACTCTCCATAGAGCCAAGATCATTAGCGACGACGACTTCTATGTCATCTCTATCCCAAGCTATTTTAAGAAAAGCTCGACCAATTCTACCAAAACCATTAATTGCTACACGTATTTTTTTATTTGTATCCATAATATTTATATTATAACACTAGCTAAAAGCTAAGCAAAAATTAGTAATTCGACTATTAAATTAATTCTTTTAATAATTTTAAGGCTAGTTGCGGATTGGCACTGCCTTTTGTTTCTTTCATGACTTGCCCCACTAAAGACATGATGGCATTTTCCTTTCCCGATTTATATGTCTCAACTACTTTAGGATTATCTTTAATTATCTTTAGAATAACTTCTTTTAATTGTCCCTCATCGTTTTTTTGCAAAAGATCTTTGGCTTTAGCTATTTCCATTGGAGAGTTATCTTCAATAACTATCATTGCTAGAATATCTTTGGCCGAGCGAGAAGAAATTTGATTTTGGCTTATCATCTCTATGAGCTCCACAAAATTACTAGTTTTTGGAAGCTTGATGTTCAAATTAGTTTTCTTTAGACCTAAAAAGTCAGAAGTTATATAATTGGAAGCAATTCTAACTTTTTCTTTATCTATTAATTTAGAAGCGACTTCTTCAAACCAGTCACCAAGCTCTCTATCTGTGACATAGCTTTCTATATCTTCATCTTTTAACCCATAATCATTTTTGTATCTGGCTCTTTTTTCTTCGGGTAATTCTGGCAGATTTTTTTTGATATCATCTATGTCAAAAATTTGACTTAAGAAAAGTTTAGGTAAATCTGGGTCCGGAAAATATCTATAATCGTTAGCATTTTCCTTTTTTCTTTGAGAGAATGTTTGTTGCTTACCTTCATCCCAACCACGAGTTTCTTGAACTATCTCGTCTCCCTTTCCCTCTTCTAAAAGAGAGGTCATTCTTTCTATTTCATACAAAGCGGCTCTTTCTACTGCACGAAAAGAGTTTATGTTTTTAACTTCTACTTTTGTGCCTAATTTTTCTGGATTATCTGAAACGGAAATATTTAATTCAACTCTCATTTGTCCCTTTTCCATATTAGCCTCTGAGACATCTAGGTATCTAAGTAATAATTGTAATTCTTTTCCAAAATCACCTGCCTCTTTGGCGCTATGAATAACTGGCTCTGTGACAAGCTCCATCAATGGAACTCCGGCCCTGTTAAAATCAACCAGTGAATAATTTCCCCGGTCGTGTTTTGAAGTAGCCGTATCTTCTTCTAAGTGAACTCTGGTTATTTTTACTCCGTTTAATTCTCCTCCGAGAACAATCGGATTTTTGTATTGAGAAATTTGATAAGCCTTAGGTATATCTGGGTAGAAATAATTTTTACGATCAAATTCAGTGAAATCTGCTATTTTAGAACCAAGAGCTAAGCCAACTTTTATGACACTTAAAACGGCTTGTTTATTAATTACAGGCAATGTTCCAGGTTGGGCGGTACAAACTTCGCAGATATTAACATTTGGAATCTTTTCATCTGGGTTATTTGGACATCCACAAAACATCTTGGATTTTGTTTTTAACTCGGCGTGAATTTCTAGCCCAATTGTTGTATAATATGTTTTAGCCATAAGAGAAGTATAGCAAAATTTGTCTTTTTTGAGAAATTATGCAATTATTATATTGTTTAAATATGGTTAGTGACATTTGCCCGA
>DAOQRR010000007.1:0-13213 GCA_035355875.1 Minisyncoccota bacterium | reverse complement strand
CGCAGAGAGTTTGATGAAGACCGACTAAAAGATTTAGCTGATTCAATTAGGCAATATGGGTTACTCCAGCCTCTAACCGTTTCTCGTGAAGAGGTTGAGAAGGAAGATGGAGGCATAAGTGTTACCTACGAATTGATCGCTGGAGAAAGAAGGCTTCGGGCTTCTAAAATAGCAGGACTAGAACAAGTGCCGGTTATTATTAGAGTTGGAGATGATAATATGGCTAAGCTGGAGTTAGCTATTATAGAAAACTTACAACGAGAAGATCTAAATGCAGTTGAAAGAGCCAGAGCCTTTATGAGATTAGCTGATGAGTTTAAATTTACTCATGCCCAGATTGGTATGAAGATAGGAAAAAGCCGAGAGTATGTCTCAAACACATTAAGACTCTTAGCTTTACCCCAAGATATATTAGATGCCTTATCAGCTAGAAAGATATCAGAGGGGCACACTAGGCCGATATTGATGCTTTCTGATAGACCAGAAGAACAGATGGTTTTGTTTAAAGAAATTGTCTTTAAAAAGATGACGGTTAGGGATGCAGAAAAAGCAGCTAGGCGTATAGCTTATGATAGGGTTCGGAAAAAAGAATATATGATAGATCCAGAAATTGCAGAAATGGAAGAAAAGTTACAAGAATCTCTTGGAACAAGAGTTCGAATAGAAAAGAAAGAAAATGGAGGACATATCACAATAGATTTTTTCACCGATGATGACCTGCACACAATCCTTGGTTTAATTAAAGACAGGCAGGACCAAAATCCAAACAGCATGCTTGATAATTACATCGCTAGTCACCAAATTAATGACCAATCTTCAGAAGGAGAGATTGAAGATAAATCTGGGGAGCCCCCACTAGACGATCGTTCTTTGGATGAGATAGAAAAGGCTGAAGAAGATGTTGATTTATACAACATCAATAATTTTTCAATTTAATTTTTTCCAAAAGATATAAAACGTGATAATAAATCGTTATCTTTGAGATAATTATTTATATGTTTTTTGGCTAGGGGAGTTTTAACAAAACTAAGCCACTTGAAAGATGGGTGTCCGTTTTTATTTATTAATATTTCTACCTTGTCGTTAGTTTTTAGAATTGTATTTAAGGCTGAGTTTTTACCATTAATCCGAGCACTCCCTGCGTGATTACCAATATCAGTATGTACTGCGTAAGCAAAATCTAAAGCACAAGATTTTTCTGGAAGATCTATAATATCTCCAAGGGGAGTAAAGACGAATATTCTATCTTTGAAAATATCTACTTTAAGGGGTCCGTTTAGCTTTTCTTTATTTTTAAACAAACCATTAAGTTTAATAGACCAACTTTTTTGTTTTTCTGAGATGTTTTCCTTTTTGTATTTTTCTTTATAAGCGAAATGAGCAGCTAATCCACTTTCGGCTTGCTGATGCATTTCATAAGTCCTTATTTGAACTTCTATTAAACCCCCAGTCTCAGTTGATACGATAGTGTGGATACTTTGATAGCCATTATTTTTAGGAGAAGCTATATAATCTCTTATTCGGTCTATTTTAGGAGGCCATTTACCATGGATTAAACCTAAGACGGTGTAGCAATCTAGGGTAGAAGAAACAATTATTCTAATGGCAATAATGTCATAAATCTTATCTATCCCAATATTGTAACGCTCAAGTTTTTGCCACAAAGAATAAAGATGTTTTTGCCGATAATTAATTTCCGCGTTTTTTATACCGGCATCATAAATCATTTGGCTAATACTTTCTTTTGCTTCTAGAAGATATTTTTCCTTGACTCCACTTTTTTCTCTAAGCATTTTCTTGATCATCATATATTCATCGGGATAAGCATATTTAAAAGCAGAATCTTCTAGTTCAGATTTTAATTTAGATAAAGATAATCTGTTGGCTAGGGGTGCGTAAATTTCAAGGGTTTCCATAGCTAATCTTTTTTGTTTTTCTTTTTCTATAAACTGTAAAGTTTCCATATTGTGTAATCTTTCGGCCAGTTTAATGATTAAAATTCTAATATCCTCCGCTTCATATATGAAAAACTTTCTTAGATTTTCTATATTTCTCTCTGGTCCTTTATATTTAATATGTCCAAGCTTAGTTACTCCATTAACTAAATTAAATATATCTTGTCCGAATTCTTTTTCTATTAGTTTAGGGTCAACTGAAGTATCTTTTAAGCAATCATGAAGTAGCCCCGCCGAAATAATCGTTGAGTTCATACCTAGCTCGGCTAAAATTTTAGCGGTAAAAGCAGGGTGGACAAAATAAGGTTCACCGTTTTTTCTTTTTTGCCCTAGATGGGCATTTTTAGCAAAGCAATAAGCTTTTTCTATTAGTTTTTTATCTTCCTCACGAGAATTTTTAACCAAGGAAGATATTTCTTCTTTAGTTGGTAGCATTTTATTTTAATTTATTTTTTAAGAGATTTTGTTTAATTTGTCTGGACGAAAGTTTGGGCACTTAGGATCACTACATCTTTCGGGAATAGTTTTTGTGCCCTCCATCATTAAAGATCCACAAATTGGACAAATATTACCTGTTGGTTTAGCTTTCATAGCAAACTTACAATCTGGGTAATTAGAGCAAGAATAGAATATACCAAAACGGCCTCGCCTCTCAACAATTTCTCCGTCTTTACACATCGGGCATTTAACTCCAGTCTTTCTCTTGGCTTCTTCGGCCTCATCTTTTTTAATGAACTTACATTTAGGATAACGGGAGCAAGCTATAAATGTTCCATATCTCCCTTGTTTTTCTACCAGTTTTCCTTCTTCTTTGTCTCCACAGAGGGGGCATTTTTCTCCAGTCTCCTTGGGTCCCTCTAATATTTTTCCTTCAATTGTTCTGGCCCCATCACATTCTGGGTATTTGGCACAAGAGTAAAATTTTCCAGCTCTAGATAACTTAACAATCATTTGACCGCCACATAGGGGACACTTAATATCTTCTGGAGCATTTCCTAAATTGGTGGCTTTTTCTAATTTTTCTTTACTCTTAACTTCTTTTTGGAAAGGGGTGTAAAAACTTTTTAGGGTTTTAACATAATCTCTTTTACCGTTTGAAATATCATCCAATTCATCTTCCATCTTGGCAGTGAAATCATCACTAATATAATTTGTGAAATTATCTTCTAGAAAACTAGAGACAACATCTCCCGTGTCGGTTGGGAATAAAGTTCTACCTTCTTTGGTCACATAACCCCGGTCTTCAATTGTCTTCATAATAGAAGCATAAGTTGAAGGTCTACCAACACCTCGGCTTTCTAACTCTTTGATTAGACCTGCTTCGGTATAACGACTAGGTGGCTCAGTTTCCTTTTCTGTGCTTTTTATTTCAATAACTTTAATATCTTGATCCTTTAGAACTTCTGGTAATTCTACATCTTCTCCTCGGGCAGCTGTTTCGCAAATTAGCCAACCAGGAAATAAAACTCTAGAACCGTTGGCCGTGAAATCAGGGATACTCCTGTCTTTAATATTAGCTATGATCTTGGTCTTTAAGAGTTTAGCATCAGCCATTTGAGAAGATAGTGTTCTTTGCCAAATTAATTGATAAAGTTTCTTTTGGTCTTCGGTGCTACCGGCTTGTATTTTTTCAATGTTCGTAGGCCTAATGGCTTCATGAGCCTCTTGGGCATTTTTAGATTTTGTTTTATAAAAACGAGGTTCAGCATACTCACTACCATATTTTTTTTCAATAAAACTAACGATTTGATTTTGGGCGATAACTGATAAATTTGTGCTATCTGTCCTCATGTAAGTTATGTATCCTGCTTCATAAAGCTTTTGGGCAACTTGCATTGTTTTAGAAGGGGAGAATCCTAGTCTTGTGCTGGCAGTTTGTTGTAAAACAGAGGTTGTAAATGGAGGTCGTGGTTGTCTTTTTTGTTGGCTTGTTTTTAAATCAACAATAAACCATTTTTCTTCTTGACCTTTTTTCAATATCTTTTCAACTATTTTTTCATCAGTCGGTTCTTTGGTGCAAGTTAGAGTAATTTTGTCTTTTTTAATTGTTTCAAACAAACCACTTATTGTCCAAAATTTTTCAGGAATAAAAGATCTAATTTCTCTTTCTCTTTCCATTATAATTCTCATTGCTGGAGATTGAACTCTTCCGGCTGATAATCCATATCTAACTTTTTTCCAAATAAGACCAGATAAATCATAGCCAACAAGTCTATCTAAAACTCGTCTTGCTTCTTGGGCCTTAACTAGATTAAGATCAATATCTCGAGGGTTCTTAATTGCTTCTCCAACAGCTTCTTTGGTGATTTCATTAAACGTAGCTCTTTTAATAGGAGCTTTTATTTTTTTGTCTTCTGTTAAGATTTCTTTAAGGTGCCAAGAAATAGCTTCTCCCTCTCGGTCCGGGTCTGTGGCTAAGATTATTTCATCAGCTTTTTGAGATAAATTTTTCAATTCGGCAACAACTTTTTCTTTACCTTTTGATATTTCATATTTAGGAACAAAACCAGCCGCTATATCAATAGCGTTTTTGTTTGATTTAGGTAAATCTCTAATATGACCAACTGAAGCCCTAACGGTATAAACTCCGTTCAAGTATTTTTCAATCGTCTTAGCTTTTGATGGTGATTCTACAATTAATAATTTCATCTGTAATGACAAGTATTACATGAATTAGACTAATTTTGCAAATAACAGAATTAAAGTCTTAGTATTTGCCCACTACTTTCTTTGATTAAACCGCGAACTTCCATAATTGATAAAAGAGCGTTAGCCTCTGAAGTCTCTAGGCCAGATAAAATAATCAAATCATCTCTATCCATTGGTTCTGTCAATAATTGAAGAATAGCTTTTTCTTCAGGCTGACAAGATTGATACCGAAGTGTCTCTTTGAAAGAAGAAGTGTCAAAACCGAGTGCCTCCAAGACATCCTCACTAGTAGTTACGGGGATAGCTCCTTCTCTAATTAGCCAATTAACTCCATTGGCGTTGTTAGAAAAAATAGATCCCGGAACGGCTAAAACATCTTTGTTGTAATCTAGGGCTAGGCGAGCCGTGATTAAAGACCCGGATTTCATTTCGGCCTCAATAATTAAGACCGCCTTGGAAATACCAGCCATCAGCCTGTTTCTTTTTGGGAAAGAGTAAATGGTGGCGACAGAATCTGGTTCAAATTCAGAAATTAGGCAACCCCCATTTTTAATTATTTTTTCTGCTAGATTTAAATTATTTTTTGGATATAAAACTTTTCTACTAAGACCCGAACCAGGAAAAGCCACAGTTGTTAATCCAGCTTCTAAGGCAGATTGGTGGGCAATGCTATCTATTCCTATAGCCAAACCCGAAACAATAATAATAGGATAACCAGAAAGCCCAGTAATTAATTTTTGGCAGACATCTTTACCATAATTAGAATATTTTCTTGAACCAACAACGGCTAAATAAATATATTTCGGATCTGGTAATTTACCTAGAGCGTAAAGTTTTTCTGGGGGCTGAGGAATCTCTAAAAGTGGTTCTGGCCAGTCGTCTTTTTTGATTTGGTATATTTTATCCATCTATCTTATTATACTCTAATTATTATTTAAAAAACCTTTGACGAACAACAAAAAATATTTTTTATTTGCCGAGGTCTTGCCTTAGCAAATAAAACACATAAAATTAGTTAGCCCAGATAGACTTTAGATACGCGATAATTTAGCAATTGTTTAATAGTTTATTTTTTTATATAATAGACTAATATGTTAGACATAAAATTTATAAGAGAAAATAAAGATATAATTAAGGCGGGGGCCAAGAAAAAACATTTAGATGAAGAAATAGATAAGCTTTTAGACATAGACCAAAAGAGATTAGATTTATTATCTAAAGTAGAATCATTAAGGGCTGAGCAAAATAAGGTTAGTCTATCAATGGGTGGGACATTAAGTGATAACGAGAGGGCACAATTGATAGAAGAGATGCGTTTAGTTAAAGAAGAGCTGAAAGAAAAAGAAGAAGAGTTGCGTCAGATTATGACAGAGTGGCAGTCGTTGATGCTTACGGTTCCGAATATCCCAGATATTTCCGTTCCTGAAGGTAATAGCGATGAAGATAATGTTGAAGTTAAACAATGGGGCGAAAAACCAAATTTTTCATTTGAGCCGAAAGACCATATTGATTTAATGACTAACCTAAAAATGGTTGATTTTGACCGGGGGACCAAGGTTCATGGGTTTCGGGGTTATTTTTTAACAGGAGATGGAGCTAAACTTTCAATGGCTATTTGGAATTATGCTTTAGATTTTTTCTCTAATTTAGGGTTTATACCAGTTATTCCTCCAGTTATTATTAGACGAGAAACTTTTATGGGAACTGGTTACTTACCTCAAGGAGAAGAAGATTTATACAAAACTCAAGATGGAGATTTTCTTGCGGGGACAGCAGAGGTTCCCTTAATGGGTTTTCACCAAGATGAAATTTTAGATAAAAATGATTTACCCAAAAAGTATTTAGGCTTTTCTCCTTGTTTTCGTAGGGAAGCTGGCAGTCACTCAAAAGATATTAAGGGGCTTATTAGAGTTCATGAGTTTTATAAATGGGAACAGCTAATTTTATGCGAAGCTTCTCATACTGAAAGTGTTAAATATCACGAAGAAATAAACAAGAACATTGAGAGTTTTATTGAATCTTTAGAAATACCATATCACACCGTTGTCAATTGTGGGGGGGATCTCGGAATGGGTCAGGTTAAAAAGTATGATGTTGAATTATGGGTACCAAAAGAAAATAAATACAGAGAAATTGGGTCAGCTTCTTACTTCCACGATTTTCAAACTCGTCGCCTGAATATTCGTTATCGTGATGATGATGGTAAATTAAGATATGCTCACTCCCTAAACAGCACTGCTATACCGACTCCTAGAATTTTAGTTTCTTTAGTTGAGAACTTCCAGCAAGAAGATGGTAGCATAAAAATTCCTTCAGTTTTGCAAAAATATTTTGGTAAAGAAGTAATTTCATAAAAAAATGAGAGATATACCAAGATCTCCACGTATTGAAGAATTGAGGCGAAAACGCCAAAAAAGAAATTTAGGTTTGGCTTTTTTGTTACTCCTAACCTTGTTCCTAATTCTCATTGGTTTATCTCTTTTATCAAGAATAAGAGGGCTTTGTATTAATCAAATAGAAATAAACGGAAATAATGTAATCAAAAAAAATGAAATTGAAACTCTAGTTAGTAAACACCTAGAGGGTAAATATATTTATCTTTTTCCTAAGTCTAATAGTTTAATTTACCCAAGAGTAAAAATATACAATGATTTAATTTATAGTTTCCCGCGAATAGAAGATCTTTTTGTTTATGTAGAGAAATTTAAAACACTCAAAATAGACATCACGGAAAGAGCTGGATCTTATTTGTATTGTGGCAAAGAAATTCCTGAAGAAGAGAGTGAAGTTGGGGAGAATTGTTATTTTATTGATCAAGATGGTTATATATTTGATAAAGCCCCTTATTTTTCTGGTAATATATATTTTAAATATTTTATGGAGTTATTAGATAACCCAGAAGATCCATCTGGTCAAGAAATAATGGCTGAGCAAAGTTTTAGGAATTTGGTTAATTTTATAAAAGGGATTTCAAAACTTGGCTTTCAGTCTACCCATATCTTTGTTGACACTGAAGGGATTAGTCATCTGTATCTTAAAGAAGGACAGAAAGGGCTTCAACCTGAAATAGTTTTTAGGGACCAAGAAAATCTTGATTCAGTCCTAGAAGACTTTTCTTTAGCAATGAAAAAGCAAGAGTTTGCTGATGAGATCATTTCTAAATATGATGATTTGTTGTATATTGATTTGCGTTTTAAAAATAAAGTTTTCTATAAATTTAAAGATTAAATATGAAAAAAGTCTGGGATAAATTGCCAAAAAATTTTTTCTGCTTAGCTCCGATGTCTGATGTAACTGATCCGGCTTTTCGTCGAATAATAGCTTTATATAGTAAAACTAAAACTGATAAAAAGAAAAATAATATTGTTTTTTGGACGGAATTTGTTTCGGCGGATGGGCTCGCTAGTCCCGGGAAAGAAGTATTGAAAAATAATTTAATCTTTAGCCAAAAAGAAAAGCCAATCATAGCTCAATTATTTGGAGCCAATAAAGATAAAATGAGACGCGCCGCTAGTTATGTGGCCAGACTTGGTTTTGATGGGATAGATATAAATATGGGTTGCCCAGATAGATCCATAGAAAAACAAGGAGCTGGATCAGCTTTAATCAAAGACCCTGAAAATGCTCGCCTTTTAATTAAAGCAGTTAAAGATGGAATAAAAGACGCCAAGAAATCAAACCTATCAGTTTCGGTGAAGACCAGAATTGGTTACAACAAAAATCAAATTGAAGACTGGATACCTTTTTTATTATCTTGCCAGATAGATGCCCTTATAGTCCACGCCAGAACTCGTAAAGAGTTATCTAAAACTCCTGCTAACTGGGATTATATTAAAAGAGTTGTTGAAATAAGAGATGAGATGAAAGTTAAAACTAAAATAATAGGGAACGGTGATGTGGGGAACCTAAAAGAAGCTCAAAACTTAATCAAAAAAACAGGCTGTGACGGGGTAATGATTGGCCGGGGGATTTTTGGTAATCCTTGGTTTTTTAATCCTTCCAAAAAGAAAATTAAATCAGAGGAAAGATTAAAAGTTTTAGTCGAGCACACTAAGCTTTTTGAAAAACTAGAAGGTCATTATAAAAATTTTGCCGTGATGAAAAAACACTACAAGGCTTATGTTAATGATTTTCGTGGGGCCAAAGAATTACGAGCTAAACTAATGGAAACTGATAATGCCAAAGAAGTTGAGAAAATAATTAAATCTTTTTTGGGCGGGAAATAACCTTATTCTTAAAAGATTGTTTATTTGCTATAATATAAGATATGAAATCAATAAAAACTGGAAAAGAAAAAGATAATATTGCTTTATACCGTAAATATCGCCCAGAATCTTTTGACCAAATTCTTGGGCAAGATCATATAGTTAAGACAATTGCTGGAAGCTTGGAAGCTGGTAAAATTTCTCACGCCTATTTATTTTATGGACCAAGAGGAACAGGTAAGACAACAATCGCTAGGATTATTGCTAAGGTTTTAGGGACTTCTTCAAACGACATATATGAATTGGACGCAGCTTCTAATCGTGGCATTGATGAAGTTAGAAGTATTAAAGATGGAGTTGGGACAATGCCATTTGACTCAAAATATAAAATTTATATTTTAGATGAAGTCCATATGTTTACCACACAAGCTTGGAATGCCTTACTTAAAACAATAGAAGAACCACCAGCTCATGTTATTTTTATTTTAGCTACAACGGACATAGATAAAGTCCCAGAAACGATAATGTCTCGTTGCCAAAGTTTTTCTTTCAGAAGGCCTAGTGACGCTATTTTATCTAAACTTATAAAAAAGGTAGCTACTAAAGAGGGTTATGTCTTGGATGACGGGGTAGCAGAATTGATAGCTCTTTTAGCAGATGGAGCTTTTCGTGACGCTCTTGGTATTCTCCAAAAAGTTATTTCTTTTTCTAAAGATAAAAAAATAAACATCTTAGAAGTTGAAGAAATTACTGGAGCGCCAGATGGTTTGCTAGTCTGTAATTTCTTAGATGCTTTAGCTCAAAATGATATTGATAAAGGTTTGTTGGCTATTGATAAGGCAGTTTCGCAAAATATAGAGATGACAACTTATCTAAAAATGATTTTATATAAATTACGCTATGCTTTAATGTTGCGCTATGCTCCCTCAACTAGGAAATCAATTGAAAATGTTTTAAGTGGAGAAGATTTAACTTATTTAGAGAAATTAATCTCTAATAAACCGATTAATATTTCTTCTACAACTTTATCTATTTTATTAGAAACATATCAAGACACCCGGAATGCTGTAATCAGTCAGTTACCATTAGAATTGGCCCTGATAAAAATCTTAAATGCCGACAAATAAAGAAAAAATTTGGGATGTTGTTGTCATTGGTGGGGGAGCTTCGGGGCTAATGTCGGCAACAGTAGCATCTTCCCGTGGCCTATCTGTTTTGTTGCTGGATAAAAATAAAAGGCTAGGAGAAAAATTAAAAATTACGGGTGGAGGTCGTTGTAACATAACTAACAATGAACCTGATTTCCAAAAGTTTATGAGTGTCTATGGAGCTGGAGCTCCCTTTTTATATAGTCCATTTTCTATTTTTGGGGTTAAAGACACATTTAATTTTTTTGAATCAAGAGGTTTACCGCTGGTGGAAGAAGCTAGGTATAGGGTTTTTCCCGTTTCAGAAAAAGCCACAGATGTTGTTGATTTTTTTGAAAAACAGTTAATAAAAAATAAAGTTAAAGTTGAAAATAGTTGTCTTGTTTTGAATATAATTAAGGAAAATAATCAGATTTTGGGAGTAAAAACAAATAAAGGGAATTATAAGGGCAAGTCTTTTATTTTAGCAACAGGTGGTTTATCTCATCCTGAAACTGGCTCCACCGGTGATGGCTTTAAGTTTTTGAGAGATTTAGGGCACAATGTTAGTGATCCTTCTCCAGATATTGTGCCGATTGAGATTAAGGAAGACTGGCCAAAAAAATTATCTGGTCTATCGTTATCATTTATGAAAATAACTTTTTTCCTTGACGGACAAAAACAATTTTCTAAAAAAGGAAAAATCCTTTTTACTCACTTTGGATTGTCTGGTCCACTTATCTTAAATAGCGCCAAATTAATAAAACCCCTTTTGGCAAAAGGGAAGGTGACAGCCGAAATAGATTTATACCCCGACTCTACCATTGGCGGGTTGGAAGATAGATTTATAAAAATATTAGATTTAAATAAAAACAAGATATTAAAAAATGTTCTTCCAGAAATAATGCCAGAAGGGTTTGGTGAGATTATAAATAAGCTAATAGATTTTGTAGATCTTGGAACGAAAGTTCACAGCTTAAAAAAAGAGGACCGAGCTAGGATTGTCCGTCTTTTAAAATCTTTACCTCTTACCGTTTTAGGATTGATGGGTTTAGATAGAGCTGTTGTGACAGATGGGGGAGTTTCCCCAAAAGAGATAGATACCAAAACAATGAGATCAAAATTATACAACAATCTCTATATTACCGGAGATTTATTAAACATTAGTCGTAATTCTGGGGGCTTTTCTTTGCAGATATGTTGGACTACCGGTTATGTGGCGGGGGTTTCAGTCTGAGATTTTTCTTGTTTATCTAATTCCTCTTTATAGATAGAAACTAAACTATACAGCAAACTAATGACTAGTGGTCCCATAATTAAACCGATTGGACCAATTAACATAATTGCTCCTAAGATAGAAAGCAAGATGAAAAGCGAAGGAATTTCAGTTCCCCTAGAGACAATGTATGGATTAATGACATTATCAATTGTTGCAACTAATAAGAAATGCCAGAGTAACAGACCAACCGCGGCTAATGTGTGTCCTCCTGAAAATAGATAAATAACAGCTGGGATGGTAATAATAGAAGTTCCAAATGTTGGGACGAAAGAAGCAAAAGCGGCTAAGATAGCCCAAATTGTTGCGTTTGGGATTCCAAAAATAAGATAACCAACCCAAGCAAGAGTTCCCTGAGCTATAGCCACGACAAAAGAACCTCGGAAAATTCTATTTATAGCATCTCTTAAATCTGTGAATATTCTGCTTGAATTTTTAGAAGATAAGGGGAGTATTTTTGTTATTGCATTTTGCCATTTTTCCCCATCTTTTAATAAATAGAATAAGATGAAGACAGTTAAGACAAGCATAATAACAGTATTCACAATTGATGAAAATATCTTGGCTAAGCTATTGGTGAAATTAGAAATTAAATTAGTAACACTGGAGTAGATATCAAAATTAATTCCTTCAGGCAAGAAATTATTGACCGAAGTGTTAATTTTTTCGACGATTTGACTAGACCCACCAGAAGTTAATATTTGCTGATAAAGATCTTGGGCTTGGATGAAGACAGTTCGGCCGATGAAAAATAAAGGAGTGCAGATGAAAGCCAAGAATAAAATAATGGTAATAACCGAAGCTGCCCAAGAAACTCCCTTGACAATATGTTTCTTAATCCAATGGTAAATAGGATTTATGGCTACAGCAAAAGCAGCTGACAGAATAAGGATTGCCAAAAATGGGTAAACGATTAAAAGAGTAATAACAATTACAATTAAAAGTAAGATGAAAATAAAATATCTTTCAGTTGAATTTGATTTCATATACTTTATTATACCAGTATTTTAAAAACTAGCATAGACTTAATTTTTTACAAGGAAGATAGATTTATTAAAGAAGATTGTCTTCTATTTCCATTATTCTATTGTATTTGCAAACTCTTTCCCCGCGGACGAGTGAACCAGATTTAATGAAAGGACAGGCTAGCCCAACGGAAAGATCGGCGATGAAAGTATCCGTTGTTTCTCCTGAACGGTGTGAGACAAAAGGACTCCAGCCTTGTTTTTGCGCTAGGGTGATGGCCTCAATTGTTTCAGTAACTGTACCAATTTGATTTAATTTTATTAAAACAGAATTAACAGCTTCTTTCTCTATGGCTGTTTTAATTCTTTTGATGTTGGTAACCAATAAATCATCTCCAACGATTGTAATTTTTGAGCCAAGAGTTTTTGTTAGAAGATTAAAGCCCTCCCAATCATCCTCAGCTAACCCGTCTTCAATAGAAATAATAGGGTATTTTTCTGTTAAATCTTTATACCAAGCCACCATCTCTTCGCTTGATAATGATTTTAGTTCACCATTTATTTTTAATTTATATTTACCATTTTCGTAAAAAGAAGAAGCGGCAGCATCCATTCCTATTTTTACTTGATCTCTGGTATAGCCGGCTTTCTCTATGGCCATGACCATTAATTCTAAAGCTTCTTCGTTTGTTTCTAATTTTGGAGCAAAGCCTCCCTCGTCTCCAACGGAGACTGTGTAACCCTTGTCCTTAAGAATTTTTCGTAGAGCGTAAATTACCTCAGCCCCAACTCTAATTTTTTCTTTAAAACTATCAAAACCAACTGGTCCCAACATGAATTCTTGAATATCCAAGCCACTATCAGCATGTTGTCCACCATTAATAATGTTTAGCATGGGGACAGGGAATTTATAATTCTTATTCTCTGCTAGTTTAGCCAGGTATTCATAAAGTTCTAAACCTTCTTCTTTAGCCGAGACTTTAGCAAAAGCCATTGATACTCCCAAAATAGCGTTAGCTCCAAGCTTAGATTTATT
>DAOQRR010000006.1:9944-13420 GCA_035355875.1 Minisyncoccota bacterium | reverse complement strand
ATGGTGATTATTGGAAGATTAACACTGGTTGGGAAAAATGGTTGCTAGACATGGCTGGACTTGCGACGATTGCTGATCAGGTGCCACTTCTAGAAGAGAACAGGGTGCTAGCTTTTTATGGGTTGAAGGTTTTAAGAAAAGGCCGACGCCCTGGTTTAGCTGAGCTTCTTAAAAAAGCAGGAATTGATATTACTAAAGTAAACGAAGAAGATATTGCTTTTACTTTAGCTCCACGGATAAATGCTGCTTCTCGGATGGCTAGTCCGATGTTAGCTTTTGAAACACTTTCAACTGACGATCCCGCCAAGGCTAGATCTTTAGCTGATGAGCTTTCTAAAATAAATGATGACCGAAAATATTTAGTTGCTAATATAATGAAGGAGGCTAACAAGACCTTAAAAAAAAGAGAGATAAATGATGTCATTGTTATCGGAAATCCAAAGTGGAGAGTTGGTGTCTTGGGAATTGTTGCTTCTAAAATCGTTGATGAATACAAAAAGCCAGTTTTCGTTTGGGGAGCCGAAGGGGATTCTCTTAAGGGCTCGTGTCGGAGTTTTGGTGAAATTAATTTAGTTGAATTGATGAGCTCTTTACCCGAAAATAGCCTAATTGAATTTGGTGGACATAAGATGGCTGGAGGGTTTACCGCCTCCCATGAAGAAATTCATTTTTTAGAGGAAAGAATCTTGAGCGTTTACAAACAAAAGACAACTACAGGAGAAGAAAACAAAACGGAAGCCGAGCTGGTAATTGACCTAGATGATGTAACTGATGAAAATTATAAAGCCATAGAAAAATTAGCTCCTTTTGGTATGGCCAACCCCAGACCAAAATTTATGTTTAAAAATATTTCAATTTTCGGAGTTAAAGAGTTTGGTAAAGAGAAAAATCATCTAGAATTAACTTTTAAAAATAGCCGTGGCCGACAAATTAAGGCCATCGCTTTTTTCAAGACAGCCAATAGTTTTAATAGGTCACTATCCGAAGGACTCAAAATAGATTTAATTGCCACTCTTGAAAAAAATAATTTTGCTGGTCGGTCTGAGCTAAGATTAAGAATTATTGATATACTATAATCATGCAAGAAAAATTAGAAATATACACA
Source organism: Minisyncoccota bacterium (assembly GCA_035355875.1). GTDB lineage: Bacteria > Patescibacteriota > Minisyncoccia > Phycocordibacterales > UBA9973 > UBA8515. The sequence continues at coordinate 12,315 of DAOQRR010000006.1, read as the reverse complement.
GATGGTTCATCGCTTGGTAATCCTGGACGAGGAGGTTGGGGTGTTGTCATTACCCAGAATCAAAAAATAATTAAAGAGCTTGGTGGCTATGAAGAAAACACAACAAACAACAAAATGGAAATTAAGGCAGTCATAGAATCTCTAAAATATTTAAATCAAAATAAATTAAACGAGGAGGTTTCTATTTTTGTAGATTCTAATTATGTCTTACTGGGTATCACCGCTTGGATTTATAATTGGCAAAAAAATGGTTGGAAAACAGCCAACAAAAAACCAGTCTTGAATCAAGATTTATGGAAGGAATTATTTCTATTAAAAGAAAAGTGTCCCGCTTCATTGTCGTGGCAGAAAGTTAAAGGTCATTCTGGTCATATTTATAATGATAGAGCTGATGAAATAGCTAGCACTTGTGCCGAAATACAGAAAAATCACTCCTAGCGAGTGATTTTTTAATTAGCCAATGCAAAAAAGAGAAATTATAATTATTTTAATTTTGATCACTGTCTCTTTATTGAGATTTATTTTTTCTAATAATGATGAGACGCTTTTTTCGGAAGCCATTAATCAAAAAGTAACTTTTGAAGGACTTATTACCGAAACCCCTGATGTTAGAATAAACAATCAGCATCTAAAAATTAAATTGGAGGATGAAAAAAGTCGTGTACTTGTTATGACCAGTAGGGACAAAGAGTTTTCTTATGGCGATTTAGTTAAAGTTTCTGGTCGTTTAGAAAAACCAGAAAATTTTACAACAGACAACGGCCGAGAGTTTAACTACAAAAGATATTTAGCTAATCAAAAAATATATTATTTAATAAACCGAGCGGAAGTTGAAATTATTTCTAGTGGTGGTGGTAATCCAATTAAAAGATTTCTTTTTCAAATTAGAAAAAACTTCATTAAAAACATAAATAAAGTTTTAGCTAGCCCAGAAAGTGATTTAGCAAATGGATTAGTCTTGGGGGTTAGAGGGGGATTTGATGATAAGACTGAGAAAGAATTAATTGAGACGGGCACGATTCATATTGTGGCTTTGTCGGGTTACAATGTTTCTATTATTGCCGAGGCCGTCATTAAATTTTTTGGCTTAATGTTGCCGGCTAGTTTTTCAATTGCTCTTAGTATTATCATAATTATTTTGTTTGTCTTAATGACAGGAGCAACAGCCACAATTGTCCGAGCTGGAATTATGGCTGTCATTATGTTGTTTGGCCGATTAACCGGCAGGACATATCAAGCGGGCCGAGCCCTAGTTATCACCGGTTTGATTATGATTGTTTTTTCACCTAGAATTATAATGGATATGTCCTTTCAATTATCTTTTATCGCTACGGCTGGAGTTTTATTTATTAGCCCGAAACTTATCAGATTTTTTCGTTTTATTCCGGCGCGCTTGGGTTTAAGAGAAATAATTACTGCCACTATTTCAGCTTCAATCGCTGTTTTGCCACTGCTTCTTTATTTGACCGGTGTCTTCTCAATTGTTTCAATTCCAACTAATACAATTATTGCTTTAATTATTCCTTACGCCATGTTTTTTGTCTTCATCACTGGCTTGGCTGGTTTTATTTGGCCGGCGATATCTATAATTTTTGCTTATTTAGCAGATTTTTTGTTGTCTCTAATTTTAATTGTTATTCATTTTTTTGGTTCACTTTCTTTCTCTAGTTTTCTTATTCGTTCTTTTCCACTTTGGCTAACAATTTTAATTTATTTATTTTTAATTTGGTGGATCTTTATAAAAAATGACAAATCGTAAAAAACAAATTGGATATTTAATAGTTTTGTCTATTCTTTTAGTAGGAATTTTTATCTTTTATTTATCTCTTAAACAAGAAGGGGAGTCTGGCTTTTTGAAAGTTGTTTATCTTGATATAGGTCAAGGAGATGCCATATATATAGAAGCTCCAAACAAAAAACAAGTTTTAATTGACACCGGTCCATCATCTGCTACTTTGGCCAAGCTCTCAAAAGTTATGCCTTTTGCTGACCGTTCGCTTGATTTAGTTATTTTAACTCATCGTGATCAAGATCACATTGGCGGAGCCCCTCTTTTAATTGAGACTTATGAAATAGATAATATTTTAATGACCGACCAAAGTTCCGAGACTTCTTTGTCTTTAGAATTAGACCATAAAATTGAAACAAATAATCTAAATAAAATTATTGCTCGTAGGGGAGAGCGTTTTGTTTTAGACGCAGAGAGGAAAATATATTTAGATATTCTTTTCCCTAATCAAAGTATTTCCAGCTTTGAGAGCAATGAGACATCAATCGTTTCCAAGCTAAGCTATGGACAAAAATCTTTTCTATTTGTTGGAGATTCAACAATTTACAACGAAAGTTTAATTATTTGGAACGAACAGGAAAA
>DAOQRR010000006.1:0-9844 GCA_035355875.1 Minisyncoccota bacterium | reverse complement strand
AAAATAAAACCCTGAGCATTCGTCAGGGTTTTATTTTATAATTCCGGCTTTCTTTAGGGTGGCGTAAGCGCCGTTTTTGTTTATTGTTTTGATTGCTTTAGTCGAGATTGTTAGGGTGAAATATTTTTTTAACTCTGGAACATAAATTCTTTTTTTCTGTAAATTAGCGTATTTGCGAACCATGCCCGTCGGATTAAATTTGGTAGCACGAACAACGTTGGAGTATCCCCCAGCGACCTTAGAACTTTTTTTTGTTATTGGGCAAACTTTTGTCATATGCGAGATTATGCTATCATATATCTTGTAATAATGCAAACCGAATAAGGTTTTTCTCTTTTATTACTATATTTTTATGACAGGAATTAACGCTATTTTTTATATCATTGTTTTAATAATGTCAGTTGTTATTCATGAAGTAGCTCATGGGTATTCAGCTTATCTTTTAGGTGACAAAACAGCTTATTTTAAGGGGCGATTGACATTAAATCCACTCAAACACTTAGATCCTTTTGGTTCTGTCATCTTGCCTCTTATTTTAATTTTGACCAATTCTGGTTTTGTTATTGGCTGGGCTAAACCAGTTCCTTATAATCCTAATAATTTAAGAAAATGGAAACACAGCGAATTAGTTGTGGCTATTTCTGGTATAGTTGCTAATCTATTGATGGCTCTGCTCTTTTCAATTATTATCAGAGGGGCTATGTATTTTGGATTGCCTATTATTTCAGATTCTCTTGCCCTAAGTCCTTTTTATCAGATAACTTCAATTATTGTTATTACTAATTTAGTCTTGGCTTTCTTTAATTTAATTCCAATTCCTCCACTTGATGGCTCAAAGGTTTTATTTTCACTTTTACCAGCCAGATTTTTTAATTTCAAAGTCTTTCTTTCTCGCTACGGCTTCTTTATTTTAATTTTCTTTATACTATTTATCTGGAAATTAGTTGCTCCTTTTATTATGTTTCTCTTTTCGCTCTTAACAGGCTTAGCCATTTAAAAGACTTGCTTTTTTGTTTTTCTTATAGTAAAGTGTTTTCACTAGTCTGCTATGACTATTTTTGTTTATACAAAATATAAAATACAATTTAGTATTTAGATTAATTAAGAATGCCAACAATTAACCAATTAGTCCGAAAAGGACGCAAAAAAACAAAATCAAAACCTAAAGTTGTTGCTTTAGCTCGAGGTTTTAATTCTAAAAAGAACAAACCAGTTTTTTACCCTTCTCCATTTAAGAGGGGAGTTTGCACTAAAGTTTCAACAACTACACCAAAGAAGCCAAACTCAGCTTTGAGAAAAATTGCTCGTGTTAGATTAACCAACGGCATGGAAGTTACAGCTTATATTCCAGGAGAAGGACACAATCTACAAGAACACTCTGTTGTTATGCTTCGCGGGGGCCGCGTTAAAGACTTGATTGGAGTTAGATATCACATCGTTCGTGGGCGATTAGATACAGCTGGAATTGAAAAGCGTCGCCAAGCCAGAAGTCGATATGGAACAAAGAAAGGAAAAGGAAGCTCTGCCTCTGCTGCAGCTTCTGCCTAATTAAATTATGAGAAGAAAGATTAAAAATAGAAATATAGTTGAACCAGATATTGTTTATAACTCACCAAAGTTAGCAAAGTTTATAAACAACATTATGCTAAACGGAAAAAAAGAAACAGCTCGCAAGTCTGTTTATAAAGCTTTTGATATTATAAAAGAAGAAACAGGTAACCCAAACCCACTTGAAGTTTTTGATACAGCTATTAAAAACGCAAGTCCACTCGTTGAAGTTCGTTCTCGCCGAATCGGTGGAGCAAATTATCAAGTTCCTAGAGAGGTTAGACCCGAGAGAAGAACAGCCCTAGCAATGAGATGGATAATTAATGCTGCTCGTGGTAAAAAGGGTGCTCCAATTCACAAAAAACTAGCCGAAGAATTAATTGCAGCTTCTAAAAACGAAGGCGCAGCTGTTAAGAAGAGAGAAGATACTCACAAAATGGCAGAAGCTAACAAAGCCTTTGCTCATTTTGCTTGGTAAAAAATAAATTGAGAATAAAAAAATCACCTTCGGGTGATTTTTTATTGGACCAAATCTCATTTACCGACCCAAACCTATAGGTTTGGGTCGGCATAAAGTCTATTTTTTTAGAAGCTAGATATTTTGTTTGCAAAAAAGGGAATAATGTTATATATTTATTGAATAATTGACTTTTTAGTCTTTTTATTTTTAATAGCTTATTTACGAATATTTATGCAAAGAGATTACCCGTTAGAAAAAGTTAGAAATTTTGGAATCATTGCTCACATTGATGCCGGTAAAACAACCACCAGCGAGCGCGTTTTGTTTTACACTGGAGTTTCTCATAAAACAGGAGAGACCCATGATGGTGAGGCTGTTACCGACTGGATGGAACAGGAGCGAGAAAGAGGAATTACCATTACCTCTGCCGCTATTACTTGTTTCTGGACACCAACTTATGATTTAGAAAACAAAGATTTAAAACATCGTTTTAATATTATAGACACCCCGGGTCACATAGATTTCACCGTGGAGGTTAAAAGATCTTTGCGAGTCTTAGATGGAGCCGTCGTTGTTTTTGATGGAGTAGCTGGAGTTGAACCTCAATCTGAGACAAACTGGCGTTATGCCGATGAAGCAAAAGTGCCAAGGATTTGTTTGGTTAATAAAATGGACAGAATAGGTGCTTCTTTTGACCACTCTTTCAAAACAATTCTTGACCGATTAAATAAAAACGCTGTCAGAATGCAAATTCCAATTGGAGCTGAAGAAAACTTCCAAGGGGTTATAGATTTACTTGAAATGAAAGCTTATGATTTTGAGGGAGCAATGGGGGAAAAGGTGGTTGAGATAGAGATTCCTGAAAACCTAAAAGCTGAAGCAGAAAAATATCATAATGAATTGATAGAAAAAATTGTTGAACAAGATGATGCTTTGATGTCGGAATACCTTGAGGGTAAAATCCCAGAGATTCCTGTATTAAAAGCAACACTAAGAAAAGCTGTTATTGCTAACAATGTTTTCCCTGTCTTAGTTGGTTCTGCTTTGAAAAATAAGGGTATTCAGCTTGTTTTAGACGCAGTTGTTGATTATTTACCAAGCCCGATTGATATTCCTTCAATCGCTGGTATTAATCCCGATACTGAACAAGAAGAATTACGACATGCTTCTGACGAAGAGCCATTTTCCGCTCTAGCTTTTAAGGTGGCAACTGATCCTTTCGTTGGACAGCTTATTTACTTCCGTGTTTATTCGGGGACACTTGAAGCGGGAAGTTATGTTTACAATCCAAGAACTAGAAACAAAGAAAGAATTGGCCGAATATTACGAATGCACGCAAACGACAGAGAAGAAGTTAAAAAAGTTTTCGCTGGAGAAATTGCCGCCGCTGTCGGTCTTAAAGAAACTATTACCTCGGATACTCTTTGCGATGAAGATCATCCAGTTGAATTATATAGAATAGAATTTCCTGAACCTGTTATTCAGCTAAGGGTTGAACCTAAAACAAAAGCTGACCAAGAAAGAATGGGTATGGCCTTAAATCGTTTAGCTCAAGAAGATCCAACCTTTAGGGTTTCAACAGACCAAGAAACAAACGAGACTATTATCTCTGGTATGGGAGAATTACACCTAGAGATTATAGTAGATAGAATGAAGAGAGAGTTTAATGTAGAAACTAATGTTGGTAAGCCACAAGTTTCTTACCGAGAAACAATTACCGGCACAGCTGATGCTGAAGGGAAATATATTAAGCAATCTGGTGGACGTGGAAACTATGGACACGTTAAAATTAAAGTTAAGCCTATGGATACATCAGTTAATGTCGAAGATTTGCCTAAAAACACTAAAAGAGATGGAGGTTTTGAGTTTATCAATAGTATTAAGGGAGGAGTTATTCCACAAGAATATATTCCAGCTTGTGAAAAAGGATTTAAAGAGGGTCTTGACCGTGGAGTTTTGTCAGGATTTAGATTGGTTAATGTGTCGGTTGATCTTTGGGATGGTTCCTATCACGATGTTGACTCCAACGAAATGGCTTTCAAAATTGCTGCTTCAATGGCAGTCCAAGATGCTTGTAAACAAGCTCGCCCTGTTATATTAGAGCCAATGATGAAAGTTGAAGTTGTGACTCCTGAAAAGTTTATGGGAGATGTGACCGGTAGCCTGTCTTCAAAAAGAGGATTGATTGAAGGTATGGAAGAAAGGGGAATGAACCAAGCCATTAAAGCCATTGTTCCTTTGTCTGAAATGTTTGGCTATATGACAACCCTTCGTTCTATGACCGAAGGCCGAGCTGGTTTTACGATGGAGTTCTTAAGATATGACATCGTTCCTCAAAGCGTCGCTACTACAATTATTGAAAATCACAAATAAAAAACAAAAAAGAAACCCCGCAATTTTTCTCCGAAAAATTGCGGGGTTTTTCTTTATTCAAAATAATGTTACAATTTAAGCATTATTAGTTAAATTTTCTTAAATATGCAGAGTAATAAAAAAGAAAATATCGGTGTCATTATTTCTTTTGTTTTAATCGTTGCTCTTATTTTTGTTGTCATTTTTTTCTTGTTGAATAAGCAAGAAAAAGAAAACCCACTTGAATGGGTGGACCCTAATCCAGTCATTGGAGAGCAAGCTCAAAATCAACTTGCCGCTAGTGCAAACGAACCAACACAAGAATTAATAGAGACTGAAGAAAATAATATGGAAAGAGTTTCTAAAGAAGGTGATGTTTTATCAATGAATTATACAGGTCGTTTAGAAGATGGAACAATTTTTGATTCAAATGTTTTACCTGAGTTTGGTCATGTTGAACCGTTTAATTTTACTCTCGGAGCTGGTCAGGTTATAGCCGGCTGGGATGAAGGTTTAGCGGGGATGAAAATTGGCGAAAAGAAGACTTTAACTATTCCTCCTGAAAAAGGTTATGGGCAAAGCGGAGCAGGCAGTATTCCTGCCAATGCTACCCTAATTTTTGATGTTGAGTTGTTAGATATTAGATAAAAAAAAAGAAAACCCCCTTCAAAAAAGGGGGTTTTCTTTTTCTCCCAATGTCGTGCTATAATCTTGTTATATGGAAACATTAATAAAAGATAAAAAAATAAGTGTTTCGTTGTTTATATTATTAGTAATTATTTCATTATTCGTTATAACTAAAATAGTCGGTGAGGTGAAAGGGAACTTTGGAGACGATCTTTCTTATAATGTCATCTCAGTTAGTGGAGAAGGTGAAGCTATCGCTGTTTCTAATATCGCCACTCTATATATTAATTTAGAAGAAGAAACTAGCACTTCCAAAGAGGCTCAAGAACTTTTAAATAAATCAATTGATAAGACTCTTAGCTATTTAACAGAGCAGGGAGTAGAATCAAAAGACATTAAATCCATTTACGGAGGAATCTCTCCAAGATATGAGTATGTTAAAAGTTATTATACTTCCGGTGAAAGAAAATTAGTCGGTTTTACTGCTCGTCAGTCAATTGAAGTTAAGATTAGAGATGTAGATAAAGCCAACACTATCCGTACAGGATTAGCTGAAGCTGGGGTTGATAATATAGATGGACCTGACTTCTCTATTGATGACGAAGAAGGTTACAAAGAAGAAGCTAGAGCTAAAGCAATCGTTGACGCTAAAGAAAAAGCAGCTGTCTTAGCAAAAGACTTAGGAGTTAAATTGGTCAAAATAGTTAATTTTTCAGAAGGATCAAATTACTATCCTTACAGAGATAGCATGAAGGTGATGTCTGCGGTTGAGGAAAGCATTTCTTGGGATTCAGCCGGTGGAGCTCAAGCTCCTAGTTTGCCAATTGGAGAAAATAAAATTACTTCAAATGTAACTATCACTTACGAAATTCGCTAGTCTAAGAACTCAAAAAAGACCCTTATTTATAAGGGTCTTTTTTGTTCTCCCCCTTTCTTGATTGACTTTAACCCCTAAAAAATGTAGTCTTTATATAAGCCCTGCGGGGTGGTTTTTAATAACAGACAAATAATTATCTATGAACAAAATAACAAATTACATAAAAGAGGTTATCGCCGAAGCCAAAAATGTTAATTGGCCAACAAGAAAAGAAACGACTTTCTTTACGATTGCTGTCATCATCATTTCTTTGATCGTTGCTTATTATCTTGGCTTTTTTGATTTTCTTTTCCAAAGAGGACTCAGCTATTTACTAAATATTTTCTAATTATAAGTTTTAATTTTTAATAAAAATATGGCAAAACAAGAACTAAGAGGGGAGAGGAATTGGTATGCTGTTCATACCTACTCTGGTTATGAAAACGCAGTTATGCGTAACTTGCGACAAAGGGTTGAATCTCTTGGCGTTGGTGATAAAATTTTTAATATTATTGTTCCAGTTGAGAAAAAAATAAAGATAAAAGCTGGTAAAAGAGTTGAAGTTGAGGAAAAAGTTTTCCCCGGCTATGTTTTAGTTGATATGATTGTTGATGATAACTCTTGGTATGTTGTTCGTAATACTCCCCGAGTGACTGGTTTTGTTGGAGCTGGAGTTAACCCTGTTCCTCTAGCTAAAAAAGAAGTTGATGAATTATTTAAAAGAATGGAGAAAGATGGCAACAAAAGTAAGCACCAAATTGATGTTGAAATTGGCGAAATGGTTAGAATCTCAGACGGTCCTTTCAAAGATTTAGAAGGTAAGGTAGATGATGTTGATATGGAAAGAGGAAAAGTTAAAGTCTTAGTTTCAATGTTTGGACGAGAAACTCCTGTTGAATTAGACTTCTTGCAAATTAAGAAATTCTAAAACACGACGCTACAATTATTACGACAGAAAGCTATTCTTTCTGCGTCGTCAAAGGTCTTGTTAAATGTCGGACCTTTTTCGCCCTTACCGCCCAACTTCTCGATCGTGGGACTGGTTTTTTGCGTCATTTTTCCCACATGTCCGACATGTGGGAAAATGGCTTTGGAGGGGATATGCAATTTTTCTAAGATTGAAAAATCACAAAATAGCTTTTAGATAAAGGGTATTTTATAGTTCTATCTTTTTGAGGCATAAAAACGAATAAATTTATTTTTTACAAGGCAAGACCTCGTGAAATAAAACACGCCATTTAGAATTTGTCCATACACAAAATTCTTGATTTTTAAAACCCGATAGTTTATATATTATCCATATGTCTACGAGGAGAACACCCTTCATCCCTGGAGAATATTACCACTTGTCTAATTGCGGAAACAGCAAACAAGTTATTTTCAGAGACAAGCTAGACTACTGCCAATTTATTAAACTTCTATATATAGCTAATACTAATAAAAATATTATTACCCGAGATCTGACAAACGAATTTAATATTACTCGTTTAGGAAGAAAAATTATTTATATTGGAGCTTATAGCCTAACCCCCAATCAATTTCATCTAATTGTTTCTCTACCCAAAAATGGCAATATTAGTAAATTTATGCAAAAACTCCAAACAGCTTACTCTATGTATTTTAATGTAAGATATTCTCACACAGGCTCTCTGTTTGAGGGCAAGTTTAAATCAAAATATATTTATAACAATAGATACCTCAGGTATCTATTTTCTTATGTTCTACTTAAACCAATTAGATTGATAAAACCTGATTGGCATAAAAATGGCATAGAAGATAAAGAGGAGGCTATTAGTTTTTTAAGCAAATATGAATATTCTTGCCTAACGGATTTTATTGGGCCGCAAAGGGTTGAATCTAAAATAATTGATCGGGGTCGCTTCCCCGGTTATTTTTATAATCCGAAAACAATTAAAAATGATATTTTTGAATGGATCAATAATGATGTCAATATAGAGAACAGCCCAAATAAAAAAGTTGTAAAAACAACTATAATTAAAAAGAAGACAAAGAAGCCCAAAATTAAATACCAAACAATTAGACAATTAAGCACAATTTGATTTTGTGGCCATTTTATGTTAAATTATTAGCTGTTACGCTAAAGCTTCTTTTATAGTTAATTTTTTAATTATTATTATGGCAGTACAAAAACCAATCAAAAAAATAAAAGTTAGAATAGAGGCCGGACAGGCCACACCAAAACCTCCACTAGGCCCCGCCCTAGGACAAGCTGGAATAAATATTTCTGAGTTTTGTCAGAAGTTTAATGCTATGACCGACAAAATGGAAGGGGAGTTGGGAGTTTCTATTCTAGTTTTTGAAGACAGAAGTTATGATATTAAGGTTAAAAGTCCAGCTGTTGCCGGTTTACTTTTCAAGGCTTTGGGTATTGAAAAAGGATCTGGCAAGCCTAATCTTTCAAAAGTTGGAAAATTGACCAAGGAACAAGTCAAAGAAATTGCTACTAAAAAAATGGCTGATTTAAACGCAAAAGATATTGAAGGTGCCATGAAGACAATAGAGGGCTCAGCTCGTTCCGCTGGAATAACCGTAGAATAATAACAAAAAAAGAAACCCCCAACTAGATTGGGGGTTTTTGTTATATTTGGTATAATATAAAGACAATTAGGTCGGACTAATTTATTACAAATTATTATTTATATAAAATAAACTTATGAAAAAAATATTATTAATTGCTTTGGCTGTCAGTGCTGTAACTATTTTTGGCGTTTCAGAGGCAGCTATGAAGCAAGCTGGTATACATGAGCCTGGCACTGGTCAGGAGAAACCTCTTTTAGTAGCAGAAGAAGATAAAGGGCAAGGAAACACTGTTTCTGATGAGGTTGAAATAATGGTTGAAGAGGAAGTGGAAGAAGGCCAAGAAGATCTTTCTCAAGGTAAAGGAAATGCTAACCAAGTTAGCAATAAAGGCGAAGATAACCAGATTAGAACAGAAGAGAAAGAGGCTGGTAACGAAGAAGCCCAACAGGGTCCAAGTGAAATTGCTCTACAAAGAAGAAGCCAAGTTGCTAACCAAGTTCACCAGCTATTAGATTTATCTAATAGAATGGGAGGAATAGGGGAGCAAGTTAGAGAGATTGCTCAATCACAATATGTTGATATTGAGAAAATAGAAGAAAGTGTTTCCAATCTTCAAGAAAGAAGTCGTTTTGCTAGATTTTTTATTGGTCCTAAGACAGATAAGGTAGAAGAGGCAAAAAGTCTTTTGACCGAAAATAAAGAAAGACTAGAAACTCTTAAAGAATTAAAGACAGAAATTAAAGACGCCGAAGATATTGAAGTTTACGAAAAAGCAGTTAGTGATTTTGAAAGCTATATTACAGAGATTGAAGAGATGGTGACCAAAGAAGAAAAAGGTTTTAGCTTGTTTGGTTGGTTGTTTAAGTAAAAACAACATAAAGCAATAGCAAAAAGCCCCCTTCGGGGGCTTTTTGCTATTTCTGAACTCTTTCTGTGTATTCTCCAGTTTCTGTATTTAAAATTATTTTATCTCCTTGTTCCACAAAGAAGGGGACATTAATCTTGATATCGTTTTCTAGTGTTACCAATTTTCCTCCACCATTGGCAGTATTACCTTTTATAGAAGGTGGAGCTTCTTTGACTTCAAACTCCATTTTAATAGGCAAAATTATTTTAATGATTTTATCTTCACCATCTTTTTGCCAAATCATGGCCGTGACATTTTCATTAGCTTTCAAATATTTAGCCGAATCTCCAATTATATCAGCTAAGATAGAAAATCGGTCTTTGGGGTTCTCTTTGTCACAAAACCAAAACTCTCCTTTGTTGTTATAAAGATATTTAATATCTCTTTTAGAAACATCAGCTTCTTCAGCTTTATCAGAAACATGAAAAGTAGCATTCCATGTCCTACCAGACAAAAGACTTTTTAGTTTGACTTGATTTTGAGGTTTGCGTTGCTGGGTTCTGGCGATGTGGTAGTCCAAAACTTCGGCCGGCTCACCTTCATATATAATAAT
>DAOQRR010000005.1:0-16874 GCA_035355875.1 Minisyncoccota bacterium | reverse complement strand
GGAAAAGTTCAAGGCAAGCCTAAAAATATAGAGGGCTTCATTGATCTTAATACTGTTTTGGAGTTCTATAGTCGTTAAAAGTATTGAATAGGTCATTTTTTATAAATAATTAATAAAGGCTTTAAGCCTTACAAAACAATAAAACTATGTCTGATTCAAATATAATACTTCCATCTAAAATGTCTGTCGTTAAAGAGGAAGGAAATAAAGGAATTTATGAAATAGATGGCCTTCACCCGGGTTACGGATTTACTCTAGGAAACTCTCTTAGGAGGATAATTTTATCTTCTCTAGAAGGAGCAGCCATTACTTCTCTTAAAATAGATGGGGTTTCGCACGAGTTCTCCTCTATAGATGGGGTTAAAGAAGATGTTATTACAATACTTTTACATCTTAAACAAATAAGATTTCGTTTAAACTCAGAAGAACCACAAGTTGTAAATCTAGATGTTAAGGGTCCTAAAATAATTACTGCCTCTGATATTAAAACTGGGGGTCAAGTAGAAGTCCTTAATGGAGATTTATATATTGCAGAAATTACAACAAAAACAAGCCTTAAAATAGAGATGACTATTGAAAGAGGTATGGGTTTCCGATCTAAAGATATATACCAAAAAACAAAAAATGAAGTTGGAATAATTACTCTAGATGCTATCTTCACTCCAATAAGAAGGGTCTCTTATGAAGTAGAAAATATGAGAGTGGGAGATAATACAAATTACAACAGACTAAAGATGGTTATAGAAACAGATGGAACACTGACTCCTAGAGAGGCCTTAGAGAAATCTATAATCATTATGGTAGAACAATTACAGTCTATTTTAGGTTATGTTGTTGAAATAAGGACCAGAAAAGAAGAAAAGGAAGAAGAAAAAGATGAAGAGCCTGAGGTTGAAGACAAAGAAGAAAAGAAAGAAGATAAAACTAAAAAAGATGCAAATGATTATACTGACTTCTTAAAGACAAGAATAGACACCCTTGGCCTTTCAACTAGAACATTAAATGCTTTATCAGAAGCTAATGTCAGAACAATCGGCGGGATTGCTAGAAAGAAACAAGAAGATTTATTAGAAATAGATGGTATTGGAGAGAAAGGAATACAAGAAATTAAGAAAATGCTAGGTGAGTATGGCATTACCTTAAAGTAGTAATTAAAAATTAGATTTTAAAAATATATGCGACATCATAATAATGTAAGAAAATTTGGCAGAAATAAAAATCAGAGAAACGCTTTGATGAAGGGTCTTATGTTGTCTCTTATAGCTCACGGTAAAATAGAAACAACCGAAGCGAAAGCCAAAGAGCTAAGACCAATGATAGAAAAGCTAATAACTAAAGCCAATGTTGGAACCTTAGCTTCTAATCGTTTGGTAATTTCTCGTTTATATAATTTAAAAAGTGAGGCTAATAAGTTGATTAATGAAATTGCTCCAAAATATAAAGGAAGAAATGGAGGATATACCAGGATCACCAAACTACCTCGTCGAACGGGTGATGCTAGCAAAATGGCAATAATAGAATTTATTTAATATTATGACTACTAATTACACAATAGACGCAGAAGGGAAAATACTAGGACGCATTGCAAGTGAAGCGGCCAAAAGCTTGATGGGTAAAAAATTAGCCGATTATACCCCAAATAAAGTTGCTGAAGTTAAAGTAACGATTATTAATGCAAGTAAAACAAAAATGTCACTAGATCGTAGAGAAAAAACACTACATGAAAATTATTCTGGTTATCCTGGAGGCTTAAAATTTAGAAACAATCAAGATATTATAGACAAAAAAGGTTGGAAAGATCTTTATGAATTAGCCATTTATGGAATGTTGCCAAATAACAAATTAAGATCTAAGATGATGAAGAACTTAGAAATAAAAGATTAAAAACATATGGATAAAGATAAAAAAAGCACTAAAAATAAAGATTACATAAGAGCTGTTGGACGAAGAAAGACTTCTACTGCTATTGTTAAACTCCAAAAAGCTCCTAAGTTTTCTTATACAATCAATGGTAAAGATTTAAGTGAATATTTTAAGACCGCGGAGTTGAAAAAAATAGTTACAGGAGCTTTTGAAGTAGCTAATCCAGGTCAAAAATTTGAAGTCGTAGCAACGACAAAGGGTGGCGGAATACATTCTCAAGCAGAATCAGTTAGACACGGAATTGCCAGAGCCCTTGTTTTATTTGATGAAGACTTAAGGACTACTTTGAAAAAAGCTAAAATGTTAAAGAGGGATTCTAGACAAGTAGAAAGAAAGAAATTTGGATTGAAAAAAGCAAGGAAATCTCCACAGTGGAGTAAGCGATAAAGAAAATCCCCGTAAGGGGATTTTTGAATACTTGAATTAGTTTTAATTATCTTGTATATTAAAAAATATGAAAAAAGAAGATGAAGAAAAAAAAGAAGAAGAAATAATTGATGATATAACTATTGTCGAAAGTACTGAAGATGGATTAGAATTGCCAGATAAAGATAAGAATAAGAAATTAAGAGAAGACGTAAAGAGATTACAAAAAGAAAAAGATGAATATCTTCTAGGCTGGCAAAGAGCCAAGGCCGATTATATAAACCTGCAAAGAGAACTGGAGGCTGTTAGACTTAATTCTAGTTTAATTACTAAAGAAAAGGTAGTAGAAAACATATTGCCGGCTTTAGATAGCTTTGAAATGGCTTTCTCTAATCAAGATTTTTGGCAGAAAGTTGATAAAAACTGGAGACAGGGTATAGAATCTATTTATGATCAAATAATTTCTGGCTTAAATAAATCTGATATTGAAAAAATAGACCAAGTTGATATTTTATTTGACCCTAATATTCATCAATCTATTGAAAAGATAAAGACTGACGATAAAGGAAAAGATCATTTTGTTGAAAGTATCTTACAAGTTGGTTATAAGGTTGGCAACAGGACTATTCGTCCAGCCAAAGTTAGAATATTTGAATTTGAAAATAAAAACCACTCCTAGAAGAGTGGTTTTTATTTCATTAAGAGAGATAAAAATTCTATTTTAGTTTGCTCGTCTATTTTATCTGTGACGATTATCATTATTTCGGTGGATAAACCTAAATCTTTTTTGATGTTTGCAAAAAGGTGTTCAAACGGATACATTGAAATCCAAATGGAGTTTTTTAAGCAAACAAAACCTGCTTTTTTAAGTAAATAACGAAAAGAATCTCTTTCTTTTTTTCTTTCTTCTGGTAGGTCTAAAATAATAATTCGCCAATAACCATCCCATTTAGTTGAAACAAGGCTCTCGCTATTTTCTAAATAGAGTTGATTTAGTTTTTGTTTACCCTCATTTGTTAATCTAAAATACTGCCCATTGTCAGATTTTAAACATTCCAATAAACCATCACTGGTCATATTTTTAACCGAACGAGAAATAGCATATTTATCAGATGGGGAACAGGCCTCTTTGTGTAATGCTTCAAAAGGAACTGCTGGCTTACCGGCTAATTTCTTTAAAATACCCTTATAAATATCACCTTTTTTATTCATAGAATTAATAATTTAATCAATATTAAGACTTGCACATTTTAACATCTTATTATATATTATACAAGTATTTCGCGACCGCGAAATACTTGTCAAAAAAACAAAAGGGGAGTATAATATCCCGAGTAAAGGTCTTTATTTATTAAAAAACAATAAATTAAGATGCTATGTTTAGAAAAATTTATCAATAAGTATTATTAGTTTAATTTAAGTTAAAGTATTTAATATTTTAACTACAGAAAAAATATATGAGTAAAATAATAGGTATAGATTTAGGAACAACAAATAGCGCTGTCGCCATAATTGAAGGCGGACAACCTAAAATAATAGAAAATCAGGAAGGAACAAGGACGACTCCTTCTGTTGTTGCTTTAGCTAAAAATGGAGATAGGATGGTTGGCTTACTTGCTAAAAGACAAGCCGTGACCAATCCAGATAATACAGTTTATGGGATTAAGAGATTTATCGGTAGAATGTTTGATGATCCCGAAATCCAAAAAGAGAGAAAATTAGTTTCTTATAAGACAGAAAAATCTGATAATGGTGGAGTCTTAGTTAAGTTAGGAGATCAACAATTAAGGCCGGAAGAAATTTCTGCTAAGATTTTAAGTAAAATTAAAGCTGATGTTGAGGCTAAGCTAGGAGAAAAAATAACAGAAGCAGTTATTACCGTTCCGGCTTATTTTAACGATGCCCAAAGAAAAGCCACTAAGGACGCTGGAACAATAGCTGGTCTAGATGTTAAAAGAATAATCAATGAACCAACAGCAGCTGCTTTAGCCTATGGTTTTAATAAAAAGAAAAACGAACAAATTGTTGTCTATGACCTAGGAGGAGGAACATTTGATGTTTCTGTCTTGGAAGTTAGTGATGATGTTGTAGAAGTTAAATCAACTGACGGAGATACATTTTTAGGAGGAGAAGACATAGATCAAAAAATTATTACTTGGATTGCTGATGAATTCAAAAAAGAATCAGGCATAGATGTAACTAAAGATGTTTTAGCTTTGCAAAGATTAAAAGAAGCAGCCGAGAAGGCTAAACATGAATTATCGGTAACCATGGAAACAGAAATTAATATTCCTTTCATCACTTCAGATTCTAATGGTCCAAAACATCTATTAATGAAGATGTCCAGAGCTACACTTGAATCTCTAGCTCAAGAATTTATAGATCGCTCAATAGAAATTACCAAAAGAGCCATAGAAGCTTCTCCGTTTAAGGTGGAAGACATAGATGAAGTTATTCTTGTTGGAGGTCAAACTAGAATGCCAGCTGTTATAGAAGCAGTTAAGAAATTATTTAACAAAGAACCAAATAGAACTATAAACCCAGATGAAGTTGTGGCTCTTGGGGCCGCTGTTCAAGCTGGAGTATTGCAAGGAGATGTTAAGGATGTCTTACTCCTAGATGTTATTCCGCTATCTCTCGGGATAGAAACACTAGGAGGAGTTGCTACTAAGCTAATAGAAAGAAACACAACAATCCCAACTTCTAAATCACAAGTTTTCTCAACAGCCGCTGATAATCAGACTTCAGTTGAGATTCACATAACTCAAGGAGAAAGACCAATGGCTTCTGATAATAAATCACTTGGTCGCTTTATATTAGATGGTATTCCACCAGCACCAAGAGGTATGCCTCAAATAGAAGTTTCTTTTGATGTTGATACTAATGGAATCTTAAATGTTACAGCTAAAGATAAGGCTTCTGGTAAAGAACAATCTATTAGAATAGAGGCCAGCTCTGGTCTATCTGAAGAAGATATTAAAAAGATGAAAGACGAAGCTGAGACTCACGCAGAAGAAGATTTAAAGAAAAAAGAGTTAGTAGACCAAAAGAATACAGCCGAAATGATGATTTTCACCGCCGAAAAATCTCTTAAGGAGTATGGTGATAAGATCGGAGAAGATATAAAGAAAAACATAACTGAAAAAATAGAAGATGTTAAGAAAGCTAAAGAAGGAAACGACATTACGGCAATTAAAATGAAATTGGAAGAAATGACAACAGCTCTTTCTAAGATAGGAGAAATAATAGCCAAAGAAAACAAAGATCAAAAAAAGGAAACACAAGCTGCCGACATAAAAGAAGAGCAAATAAAAGACGCGGAAGTTAAAGAGGAGGACGAAACAAGCGAGGAAGATAAAAAATAATAAACATGGCTAAAGATTATTATCAAATTTTAGGAATAGACAAAAAAGCCTCCAAAGATGAAATTAAAAAAGCTTACCATAAATTAGCCTTAAAATATCACCCCGATAAAAATGGTGGTGATGACAAAAAATTTAAGGAAATAAATGAAGCTTATCAAGTCTTATCAAATGAAGACAAAAGAGCTCATTATGACCAATTTGGGTCAGCTCCTAATTTTGCTGGCGGTAACTACAATGGTTCTTACGGCAATGGTTTTGGGGGTTTTGATTTCTCTGGTTTCCAAAATGCCCAAGGTTTTGATATGGGAGATATTGGAGATATCTTTGGTGATTTCTTTGGCCGGGGAGGAAGAAGTTCTTCTCGTCGAGTTAAAAAAGGTAGAGACTTAGAAACGGAAATAAACTTAACATTTAAAGAATCTATTTTTGGAGTAAATAAAGATATATATATCAACAAACAAACAATTTGCCAAACTTGCGGTGGAACAGGAGCCGAGCCCGGAACAAAAATGGAGACTTGTAGTTATTGTGGAGGTCAAGGACAAATAAAAGAAGTTAAAAGGACTATATTAGGTTCATTTTCAACCACTAGAGTTTGTCCTAACTGCCACGGGCAAGGACAAGTGCCGAAAGAAAAATGTTCTTCGTGTAAGGGGGCTGGAGTAATTAAAAAAGAGGTTAAGATTAATTTAGACATACCCGCTGGTATAGAAAATGGTGAAATCTTAAGAGCTAGAGGTAAGGGAGAGGAAGTTCAAAATGGTATTGCTGGAGATTTATTTATAAGAATTAAAGTAGATAAAGACCGGCTTTACCAAAGAGATGGAATTAATCTCAAAATTGATTTGCCGGTTAAATTGACTGAGGCCTTAGTTGGAACAGAAAAATCAATTGAGACACTTGATGGTAAAAAATTAAAAATAAAAATCCCAAATGGTTCAAACAATAATGATCTTTTGCGAATAAAAGGAAAAGGTATTCCAACGAAAGAAGCCCGAGGCGATTTAATTGTTAGAATAAAAATATTGATGCCAAGTAAATTATCTCGCAAAGCTAAAAATCTTATTGAAGAGCTAGAAAAAGAGGGATTGTAACAAAAAAGGGGATTTAACCCCTTTTTTGTTTTAACCTATTTTCTTTATCTTGTAACCATCATCCATATCTTTAATTTCATAGCCCAGTTCTTTAATCTTTTGTCTTAAAACATCACTCTTAGCCCAATCTTTATTAATTCTTGCTTGTTGTCTTTCTTCAGCTAAACCAATAATTTCTTTTGGCGTTTCGGTCTTAGTTTGCCCTAAATTAAAGCCTAGAACCTTATCAAAATCAAGCAGGGTGGCCTTCTTGTCTTTGCTAGAAACATTTTTATCTTTTATCAATTGCCAAATAAGAGCTATGACCTTAGGGCTATTTAAATTATCAGCTAAATATTTTTTAAATTTATTCTGATAAGTTAGATTAATCTCACCTAGGTCTTGACCCAAATCTTCAAAATAATTTTCTAGTTTTTCTAGGGCAGTTTGAGATGCCAAAACGGCCTCCTCGGTAAAATTAATTTTAGTCATATAATTAGATGTATATAACCAAAAACGAAAAGCTGCTGGCTTAATACCTTTATTTATTAAATCAGATAAAGTGTAAAAATTACCGACAGATTTACTCATTTTTTTACCATCAACCAAAAGGTGCTCATTGTGCATAAAATAATTAGCAAAATTTTCAGCTGTGGCACAGACCGATTGAGCAATTTCGTTTTCGTGGTGAGGAAAGATTAAATCAACTCCGCCGGTATGAATATCAAAATTATTGCCAAGCTTATCCATGCTCATAGCCGAACACTCTATATGCCAACCAGGGCGTCCTTTTCCGATATCTGTTTTTTCTCCTAATATCTCTTCGGGTATCCAAAAATTAGGGCCATCTTGCTCGGTCCAAGCTTTCCAGAGAGCAAAATCATTGACGTCGTCTTTAGTATATTCATCAGTTTTCATCCGATTATCAGCATTTTCTTTTAGCCCCTTAGCCTTTATCTTTGATAATTTTCCATATAAAGGATAACGACTAATATCAAAATAAATAGAACCGTCCGGAGCTTTATAAGCAAAGCCCTTGTCAATTAATTTCTTAACTAAAATCAGAATCGGTTTTATGTATTCTGAGGCTTTGGTATATTCTGTGGCCGGTTTAATATTTAACAAATCTCTATCTTTAAAAAATTGTTCTGTATAATAGGAAGTAAAATTTCTTAATGATTTCCCTTCTTTTTGTGAGTTCCTGATTGTTTTGTCATCAATGTCAGTAATATTCATAATCTGGCTAACACGATAACCATCATATTCTAGTGATCTTCGTAATAGATCAGAAAAAACATAGGCTCGCCAATTACCAATGTGTAAGTGATTGTAAACGGTTGGACCACAAGTATAAATACCAACAAAACCATCTTTAATTGGCTTGAGAATCTCTTTTTTCCTAGTTAGAGTGTTATATATTGAAAAAGACATAAAGGAAGGTTAAAACAGATAAGGCCAAAGAAATAATGATTAAGGTTGTTAAGTTTTTAATTTTCTGATTATTTCTGTCTGTTAAGATTAAATTATATGTATTATGTAAACTATTTATATTTTTTTCTTGCCTAATTACCAAACTAGTAACATCAAATAAATTATCTTTCATAATGTTTAGATAATACTTAAAACGATCACCAAATAATTGAATCAAGAAGACCGGCAGATTTTTAAATGTTTTCTCGTGAGAACTAATTGATTCCTTTAAGTTTATTAGCATTTGGTTCTTTAAATATAATGGCTCGGAAAGTTTTCTGTTTTTGCCTTCAATTATTTGATTTTCAATATCTTTATTACAGATTCCATTTTCTATAATCTGATCGCTTAAGCTAACATAAAGACTTTTAACTAAATAATAGAAGAGGGAACCATTGTCTAAGATATTTAATTTCTCATCCAAAGAAGAATCAACTTCTAAGTTTTTCAAAAACTCCGACAAAGCTTCCATGTGTTTATCATGGATAGTGCAAATAAAATCCTTATGAATAATAAAAATTATCTTTCTAGAAATTACTCTATTCTCAATATCTAGAATTTGAGGAAAATCAAAAGAAGTAGAAATAAATCCGGCAATTAATTTAGTTTTAACATCCTTATTTCTAGTTCTCATCTCCTCCTCTATAACACGAGGAATAGAATATAAATCTATAATATAATGAAACTCCTCTTCGCTTGGATCTTCTAGGTCAATCCAAGTAACTCCCTTGTTGTTGTATTTTGATATCATATTATCTATTATACATTCCGACTTGCTTTTTTCAAAATTTTTGTGTAGAATATCTTTTATCTATGGGTTTTTGGTTTAAGGCTAATAAATCCCTAGATTTAGAGCTTATGGATAAAGACAAAAAAGAGGTTAAGAAAGAAAAAGAAGTTATTGAAACCAGCAAAGAATTTGCTGTTATTTTTACTGGAGGGAAGCAATATAAAGTTTGTGTTGGAGATATCATTAAGATAGAAAAGATGGATGGAGATTTCAAAACCGGAGATAAAATAATTTTTGATAAAGTCTTATTGGTTGATAACGGAAAAGATACAACTATCGGCACTCCTTTTATAGACGGAGCAAAAGTTGAAGCTCTTTTTCAAAAGGAAGGTAAAGGGAAAACAGTTAAGGTGGTTAAATACAAACCAAAGAGTCGTTATCTTAAGAAAAATGGACACCGACAACCTTACTTTGAGATTAAAATTTCAGCAATAAAATAAACCCGCTTAGGAAAGCGGGTTTTTTAATGTCTGTTTTCCAGTGCGTTTTTAATAGTCTCTCCGTCTGAATATTCTAATTCTGTACCAGTAGATAGACCTCGACCCAAAGAAACAATTTTGAAATTATATTTCTTTTCTAGTGGGCTTAGTTTCTGCCTTAAATAAATATCTGTTTGTTCTCCCTCGGGGCTAATTGCTAAAGCCAAGATGACCTCTTTTAGATTGTCTTCTTTGGCTCGCTCCTCTACAATTTTTAATAATTCATTAATTCTAATATAGTAGGGAGTTTCTTTGTTAACAATAGGAACTAATCCTCCTAATATAAAATACAATCCTTTGTATGTGCCACTTTTTCTAATACTTTCATAGTCAACATCTTTTTCAACGACTAATAACATATCACGCTCTGTTTTAGAGTTACGACAATTCGGACAAAGATCTTGACCGTCTCCTTGGAAAAACAAGAAACAAGAAGGACACTGATGAACAGAATTTTTCAATTCGGTAATATTCTTAATTAGCTGATTGGTAAAATTGGGGTTTTTTTGTAACAAAAAATAAACAAAACGGCGAGCTTGTCTTTCTCCAATACCCGGAAACTCTTTAAAGTAAATTGTTAATTTTTCTATGATGTCGTTCATTTTAAAATCCCTCTATAGTTTCTTCCTGGTAATCAGCTGGGGCCTGACTATTTTTATCAATTGAGACGAAAGTTGTTGATTTTTGATCAAAGTAAAGATTAACTTTTCCAACTGGTCCGTTACGATGTTTTTCTATTAAGATCTCAGTAATGTTATCTCTCTCGCTTTCGTCTTTATTCCTATCTTCACGATGTATAAACATAACCACATCAGCATCTTGCTCAATAGAACCAGAATCTCTCAAGTCAGACAATTTTGGACGGCCACCCCTAGTTTCAACAGCACGAGATAATTGAGATAGGGCTAAGACTGGGACATTAAACTCCTTTGCTAAGGCCTTAAGGGATCTTGAAATTTCTGTTACCTGGTTAACCATATTGTCATAGTTTTTTGAAGTGGACATTAATTGGAGATAGTCAACAACGATAAGTCCTAATCCATGTTCTGCTTTAATTCTACGACAAATAGAACGCATTCTTATAATAGAGTTTCCAGCCATATCATCTATGAAAATAGGAGCTTTAGATAAGCGATCTAACGAGTCTCTTATTTTAGAAAAATCATTTTCGGTAGATAAATGACCAGTTCTTAGGCTCCAAGCATTAACTCTTGATTCAGCGGCCAACATTCTATCAACTAATTGTTGAGTGCTCATTTCAAGCGAGAATATTACCGTTGGAAAATTAAATTTCAAAGAAGCTTGTCTGGCAATATCTAAAGCCAAGGTTGTTTTACCAACGGATGGACGAGCAGCTAAAATTATTAGGTCAGATGGTTGTAAACCTGACAAGTATTGATCTAATTCATCAAAACCAGTTGGTATTCCGCGAAGGCCACCTTTATTCTCATGTAATTTTTCTAATCGGGTCCAAGCATCAGGCAAGCTTTCTTTAATTGATTTGAAAGAATTATTGCCGACATTATTATTGACCCCCATTATCTTTTTTTCTGCTTGATCCAATGTCTCATAAACATCTTCCACATCTTCTCTAAAACCAAGTTCAGATATATTATTACCAGCTTCAATTATTTTTCGTAAAATATTTTTTTTGTTAACAATGTCTGCGTAATAAGTAATGTTGGTTGAAGCTGGAACAGAATTAGTTAGTTCTGTTAGATAGCTACTACCACCAGTTTGCTCTAGTAATCCTTTTTCTTCTAAGCGATGAGAGACAGATAATATGTCAATTGGTTCACCCCGAGAAGAAAGATCTAGCATTGTTTTAAATATTTGGGAGTGTTTAACAGCATAAAAAGAATCGGCTCTAATTAAGTCAGTTATTTCATGAATTGCCCCAGGTCTAAGCATAATAGAACCCAAAATAGCTTTTTCAGCATCTAGATTTTGTGGTGGTAAACGATTTTGATTAATTCTTTCCATAAGAGTTATTGTAGCATAATCAAAGAAATAACAAGTCTAATAATTAGGATAAATATGTGCCTAAAATGTGCAAAACTATTATTTTTTTGCTATGATATAAGAGCTTATGGAGAAAAGATTACTTTCAGGAGTTAAACCAACCAATCGCCCTCATTTGGGTAATTATTTTGGTGCTATGCGTCAATTTGTTGATTTACAAGACAAATATAAGACTTTTATAATGATTGCTGATTATCATGCTCTAAATATAATAAAAGAAAAAGACCAAATGAGCCAAAATATATTAGATATTGCTCTTGATTATTTAGCCATAGGACTAGATCCTAAAAAAGTAATTATTTTTAAACAATCAGATGTTAGTGCTCATGCAGAGCTTACTTGGATATTTGACACCCTCGTTCCAATGCCGTTTTTGATGAGAGCTCATGCCTACAAAGATGCTTTAGCTAAAGATAAAGAAATTTCAGTTGGGACATTTAATTATCCGGTTTTAATGGCCGCTGATATTTTACTTTACGACACAGACATAGTTCCCGTTGGGCAAGATCAAAAACAACACGTTGAGTATGCTCGTGATATTGCTTTAAAATATAATAATCAATTTGGTGATATTTTTAAGTTACCAGAACCTTTTATAGTAAAAGACTTAGGCGTTATTCCAGGAACTGATGGTCAAAAGATGAGTAAAAGTTATAAAAATACAATTCCTCTTTTTGGAACAGATGAAGAAATTAAAAAAGCAGTCATGGGTATTATAACCGATTCAAAAGAAGCAGATGAACCCAAGGATCCAGAAGCTTGCAACATCTTTGCTTTGCATAAATTATTTTTGAACAAAGAAGAGCAAGACGCCTTAAGACAACGCTATCTAAATGGAAGTATTAGCTACAAAGAATCAAAAGAAATGCTTCTGTCTGAAATAATAAAATTTATTGAACCAATGAGACAGCGTCGCTTAAAGTTAGCTCAAAACATTAATAAGGTTAAAAAGATATTAAAAAACGGGGCAAAAAAGGCCGAAGCTATAGCTAATAAAAAAATGGACCAAGTCAAAGAATCAGTTGGTCTTGTCATTTAATATGAAATATTTATATTCTTTTATTTATATGATCTTAAATGCCGTCAATATTCCTCTTGGTAATTTATATAAGAAAGTTAAGAAGTGGTATCAGCCGATGAAAAAAGAAGACCAAGTTATTTGGTTTGCTTTTGCCCCGTTTTACTATCTTTTAGTTGTTTTGGTTTTTTTGATTGGTTATCCTTGTGGTAAATTAGAAAAGATTATTAAAAAATAATAAAATAAAATATATGAGAGATCGCGTATATATAAAAGATTTGAGTAGTTTGATTGGACAAGAGGTTAATATTGCTGGTTGGATAGATGTAAGAAGAGACCAAGGTAAAATGATATTTTTAGATTTTAGAGACATGACTGGCTTGGTTCAAGGTGTTATCTTGCCTAATAATCAAGAAGCCTTAGAAATCGGTAAAAATTTGCGAACAGAGTTTGTCGTTTCTGTTTTAGGAAAAGTTAATGAAAGGCCAGAGAGAAATAGAAAAGCAGATGTCTTAAATGGAACAATAGAATTAGAAATAAAGAAGATAGAGATATTAAATAAAGCTGAAACTCCACCGTTTGATGTAACTTCTTCGGGTATAGAAATAGGGGAAGAGGCTAGGCTAAAATATCGTTATTTAGATTTAAGGAGACCTAGAATGCAAAAAAATATCCGTCATCGCTATCAAATATCTAAATTTGTTAGAGACTTTTTAGATAAAGAAAATTTTATTGAAATAGAAACTCCAATTTTAACTAAATCAACTCCCGAAGGAGCTCGAGATTTTATTGTTCCATCAAGGTTATATAAAGGTAATTTTTATGCCCTACCTCAATCACCCCAGCAATATAAACAATTATTAATGGCTAGTGGGATGGAGAGATATTTCCAATTAGCTCGTTGCATGAGAGATGAGGATGGAAGAGGTGACAGGCAACCAGAGTTTACTCAACTTGACATGGAAATGAGTTTTGTGGAGAGAGAAGATGTTATGGAGTTAAACGAAAGATTATTGATTGCCTTAGTCAAAGAATTGTATCCTCACAAAAAAATACAACAAATTCCTTTTCCTAGACTATCTTATAAAGAAGCCATGGAGAAATATAATTCAGACAGGCCAGATTTAAGACAAGACAAAGATGATCCAGACTTACTTGCTTTCTGTTGGGTTGTAGACTTTCCGTTTTTTGAAAGAACAGATAAATCAGACAATAAAAATACTGAGGGTGAGTGGACATTTACCCACAATCCATTTTCAAAACCAATTAATGAACATTGTGATTGGTTACTCCAAAAAGAAAATATTGGTCAAATACTGACAACTCAATACGATATCATTATGAACGGCAACGAATTAGGCGGAGGGAGTATCAGAGCCCATGATCCAGAAATGCTCAAGAAAGTCCTTGAAATAATTGGCCACAAAGAAGAAGATATCAAACATAATTTTGGTCATATGCTAAGTGCTTTAGGCTCGGGAACTCCTCCTCATGGAGGGATTGCTTGGGGTTTTGATCGCTTAGTAATGTTGCTTGAAAATGAACCAAATATTAGAGAAGTTATTACTTTCCCTAAGACTGGAGAAGCTAAGGATTTAATGATGGAATCACCATCAGAAGTAAGCGATAAGCAGTTGAAAGAATTAGGTATTGCTATAAAAATAGATAAAAAATAAAATGTCAGAAATTGTTTCGCCCTACAACCTTAAAACTGATAAATTTGAGGGACCCCTTGAATTGCTTTTATCTTTAATAGAAGATAGGAAGTTTTTTGTTAATGAAATTTCTTTAGCTTCTGTGACTGATGACTATTTAAAATATATTAAAAGTCTTAGTGAAATAGATAATGACGAAAAAATAAACAATATCTCGTCTTTTATTTTAACGGCTGCAACTTTGATTTTGGTTAAATCACGCTCACTATTGCCCAACATATCTTTGACTGAAGACGAAAAGGAAAATATCAACGATCTAGAGCTAAGGTTAAAATTATATGAAATCATTAAAAGAGCTAGTCTGGATATAAAAAATGATTTTGGTAAAAAAATAATTTTCAAACCAGAAGATAGGATTTGGAGCCTGCCCGTCTTTTCTCCTGATCCATTAATCAATAAAAATAATATTGCTAAGATTATAGATGAGGTTATTAACCAATTACCAAAACCGAAAGAACCAATGCCAGAATTGGAAATTAAAAAAGTTGTTAAGATAGAAGAGGTTATTGATAGCCTAACGAACCGAATACAAAATGCTCTAAACTTATCATTTAAAGAATTTTCTCAAGGGGTCAAGGCCGAAAATAAAGAGGAAGCAAAAGTTAATGTTATCATTTCTTTTTTGGCTATGTTAGAATTGGTCAGAGAGGGGATTATAGATGTTGTTCAAAATTCATCTTTTGAAGATATTGAAATTAGCAAAACAAAAGCGGAAGCTCTTAATTAATAATATGGAATTAGAAGCAAAAATAGAGGGTTTACTTTATTATAAGGGAGAAGAAATTGAGATCAAAAAGATAGCTCAGCTTTTAGATGTTGGAACGACAGAGGTGGAAGAAGCCTTAAAGAAACTAGAAAATTCTTTGGCCGGAAGGGGGTTAGTCATTGTTCGGAAGGATGACGCTGTTGTTTTGGGAATATCGGGAGAATTAAGCTCTCTAATAGAAAGTATCAGAAAAGAAGAGGTCACTAAAGAGCTAACTAAATCTTCACTTGAAACATTGTCTATTATTTTATATAAAAACGGAGTGACTAGAAGTGAAATAGATTATATTAGAGGAGTTAACTCTAGTTTTATTATTAGAAATCTATTAGTCCGAGGTTTAATTGAAAAAATTATTGACCCTAAAGATAGTCGCCGTTTTCTTTATCGTCCAACTTTTGAAACTTTATCTTTTATGGGAATTACCGCGATAGAGGAATTGCCTAATTATGAAAAAGTTAGAAGTAATTTAGAAGAAACTTTAATAACAGGAAAAACAAATGACTAACGCCCTTAAAATTTTTTCACCAGCTGTTGTCGCCTTCACCATAGGTATTCTTTTAACCCCAATTGCTACTCACTATTTCTATAAATACAAGATGTGGCGTAGGACAAATAGGACTGATAATTTACCCAAAGATATCTCAGAGAGGTTTGAAAAAGTTAATGACAAAAAAGCTGAAACTTCAACTCCTCGCGTGGGTGGTATGATTATTTGGATGTCGGTTATTTTAACAGTAGCCGTTTTTATGATTATAAACTTCTTTTTTGGGACAGAACTAACAGAGAAGCTTAGTTTTATTAGTCGAGAACAAACACTATTACCTTTCTTTGCTTTAATTGTGGCCTCAATTATTGGTTTGGGAGATGACTTCTTACAAATTTTTAATAAGGGTAAATGGTCTTCAGATCCACTGGTTTTAAGATATATTAAGATTGGAATAATTCTTGCTCTCGGACTTCTTATCGGCCTGTGGTTTTATTTCAAATTAGGGGTTACTGGTGTTTATGTTCCTTGGCTTGGTTTTGTCCATCTTGGTTTTCTGTTTATTCCTTTCTTTATTATTGTTATGTTGTCTCTTTGGTCTAGTAGTGTAATTGATGGTATGGATGGATTATCTGGTGGAGTTTTGGGCTCTATTTTTATGTCCTATGCGGTTATTGCCTTCTTTAATATCCAGCTTGATATTGCCACTTTCTGCGGAGTTGTGGCTGGAGCTATTATGGCTTTTCTTTGGTTCAATATACCGCCAGCCAGATTCTATATGGGGGAAACGGGTATTATAGGGCTGACGGTTACTGTTGCTGTTATTGCTTTTATGACTGACACTGTCCTACTTTTACCAATTATTGCTTTTCCTTTATTCATCACATCTTTATCTAATGTTATTCAAATACTATCTTATAAATTGCGACATGGTAAGAGGGTCTTTTTACTGGCTCCGCTTCATCATCATTTTGAAGCTTTGGGCTGGCCAAAATATAAAGTGACAATGCGTTACTGGGTTATTAGTATAATGACTTCTATTTTAGGAGTAATAATTTCTTTGATTGATTAATGACTACAAAATATAAAGCTGATAAATTATTTTTTTGGATAGTGATGTCCTTGGTTATTATCGGTTTAATATTTTTTACTTCAGCCTCACTCGGAGTCTTGGCTATTAATCCCGAAAAGTTCAGGGGTATTTTATTTAATCAATATGTCTTGGGCTTTCTTGGGGGATTATTAGCCATGTATATTGGTTATAAAATTCCTTATGTTTATTTTCGCCGATATGCTCTGATCCTTTTTTTAATAACATTAGGATTAACCGCTCTAACCATAATTCCCGGAATTGGAGTAGCCCGAGGAGGAGGAAGTAGATGGCTGTCTATCTTGGGATTTTC
>DAOQRR010000004.1:1589-18257 GCA_035355875.1 Minisyncoccota bacterium | reverse complement strand
TTAGACGATAGGGCCAATATTTAATTTTCAAAACAAAACATTACTTAAACCTAATTACCTTTCGGCTTTTCAAAAAAGCCAATGTCCGCTATTTTCTAACTTGGTTAGACGATAGGGCCAATATTTAATTTTCAAAACAAAACATTACTTAAACCTAATCACATCTCGGCTTTTCAAAAAAGCCAATGTCCGCTATTTTCTAACTTGGTTAGACGCTTGTCCGAACATGAAGCGTAGGTTTACTGAAGCTTCGTGGGCGGGATAGGGCCAATATTTAATTTTCAAAACAAAACTAGTATATCATTTTAAGCATAAAAATCAATACCTAAAACTCAAATACCACCCAATTCGGGTGGTATTTGAGTTTTAAAAATTTTTAGGCGCCAATTGTTTTGACTATTAAATTCATTATCCCAAAAACCGAAACCATTATAAACATTCCAATTAATCCCCAAACCATATGATTTTTACTCTCTTTTCTGATTGTCTCATCTGTTGGATTAAGAAAAAATCTTATAATTCCAAACAGAAATAAAATCGTCCCGAGAGAAAAAAGAAAATAAATGATTGGGTTAATAACAACTTTATTAATTGTGTTAATAAAGGATTCTACACTTGCTTCAGCTTTAGGAATAATATCAAAATTCATAAGACTATGTGACTAAAACGATAACGGGGTGTAAGGCATTATTGAGTCATCAGCGGTAGTATCAAGGTTAAGAGAGTTATTAATTAATCTTATAATTCCCCAAAAAGAAACTATAACAAAAACTCCAATTAGAGCTCTTATGATACCACTTTTAGCTGCTTCCTTTTTCTTCTCATCAGTAGTCATTGTGTATTGAATAACAGTCCAAATGAATATAACCACCATAACTGTTATCAAGATAGGAACAGCAACACTTAAAATCCCTTGTAATTGACCAATAATAGTCTGGAATGTTGCGGCAGCAAAAGAAACATTAGGCAAAAGTGCTGCTAGCGATCCCAGAAAGATAACTTTTTTCATAAAATATTTATGATTAAATTAAAATAATAATTATTATAATTAATCTTTTCTCCAACAGACCAAGTTGTAAAGAATAGACTAACCTTTATATTATACCATATTCGAAGAAAAAATAATCAATTATTCGATATCAGGAATTTGCGGAATAACGGGCTGTTTGCCCTCAAGCTCAAAAGTCTCTGTGAATATTTTTATAATCCCCCAAAATGAAACCATAACAAACAAAGCGATCAAACCCTTCATCATGTATCCTTTGTATTTTTCTTTTTCTTTTTCGTTAGAAGGGGCTAAATAAAATCTAACAACTCCGTAGATAAAGAATACCACCCCAACTGAAATCAGAAGTGGTAAAATTGTATCTTTTAAAAGAGTAGTGGCCCACTCTAATATTCCGCCAATTGTAGACATATCGGCCCCAAAAACTACAACGGGAGAAAATAGTGAGAAAAACAAAGCAATCTTTTTTATTTTATTTTTCATATAATATTTAAATAATAATTAATGATAATTAAACACCTTCTCTTATTTGCTCAACCGTACCCCCAATAGCCTTAGCTATCACAAAAGCTCCTAAAATAACAGCTGCCCCTATGAGAGTGTAAAGCATGGAATCTTTGGCTTTTTTTAGTTTTTCTGGATTCCCCTGAGCTGCAACAAAACTAAAACCAACGAAGATAATCGCAAAAGCTATTATCGGGACTCCAATTTTAACAACGAATTCAAGGGCTGTTTTAATGAGGGTGGGGATGCTGTCAACTTTATCTCTTAGTGGATTTTCAATTTTAGTCCTTATTGTAATTCCGCTAGTATCTATCTCTGTGTTTTCGCCTTGTGCTAAACTGTTGTTAGAAAGAGAAACAAAAAACGAAAAAACTAAAACAAAAATAAAACTATATTTCATCAAGTTTAAAATTATATTATTTTTATTTTTTCTTATTATGTTTATCATATAAATAAATTAAAATTATAAATTATAAAAACCAAGGACCACGATAACCCAAAGTGAGTAGAATTGTTTTAACAATCACCCAAGAAGCCAGCACCAAACCAAAACCCTTTAGGGAATTAAAGATGATCTTTTTAGCCCTCGTTTTATTATCTGGCTTAGCCCCCGCCGACAAATACAAAACTCCTGCAAAAATAAATATTACAGCAAATAATGGTGTCACTAATTGCAATGTAATAAAATCTATCAATTTATTAATCATCGCCATTAAAGAATCAAAGCCACAAGGATTTAAGTAGTCCCCCGTTACGGCATCTATTGGCCCCTCGTTACATTTTGGCAATAACCCCTTGTGGTCTGACGGATAATAATCAACTGCGTAAATAGAAAGGGGAACAATAACCATTGATAAAGCGAATATTATTGAGAGGATAGTTCTTTTTTTCATAAAAATTAATTAACTAATAAATCTATCTGACTGTTAGCCTTATTAATTGCCTCCTTATTAGATAAGGCGTTTGAAGAAATATTGTCTATTAGGCCTCTGAATATAATTTCGGTTTTATTTTCATTTGGGTCTAACCAAGATCTTGAAATTATAGCTGAATCAAAAAAAGTTTCTAGGTAAGCATTATCTTTGGGTTTTTCAGCCAATAAATTTCTTAATACTGGAGGTAGCGATGAGGCTATGCTTATCGTTTTAGATGCTTCTGCTTGAGCCAAGCGACCTGCAACCCCTAAGGCGCTAGATAAATTAGCTGATTTTTTATTTATCACCAGTGAATAAATTTCGGCATAAGTTCTTCTAAAATTAGTATCCTTCATTTGCGGTAATTCAGCTACGTTAAAACTCAAATTAGGGTTTAGCGATTGAATTTTAAATAATTCACTAGCTCGGCCAATATAAAAGGCTAATTTAGCGCTAGAAAACATATCTAAGGAACTAGGCAAAGCTCTATTCCACGAATAATAAGGACTAGACATATTAGAAAAAATCATATAGAAATCAATGGCTGCGTCAAGCGGTGAGACAGAATAGCCAAGCGGATTATCTTTAATAATTGAAGAATAAACCAATTCTTCTCCGCTAGCTCTTTTCTTAACTAGATTATTGCCGTTTTGAATTAAGAGAGTAGCCAAAATATCTTTAGCATGATTTACATTATTATACCCCCCAAGAGCTATCATAGACTGGCTAATTATACCGTTCCCGTCTTTTTTAGTTAATTTACTATTAAGATCAAATAATTCATCCCAGGTCTTGGGAGGATTTACTATAGAATTGTTAGATAAAATATCGTTATTATAATAAAGAACTAGTGGATCAGATAGTATGGGAAAACCAAAAACACCTTGTTCGTCAAGATAAATCTCAGCCCCGTCTATGTATGAAGTTTTAAAATTTTTCTCTGGATAACTAATATACGGTATTTTATAAATGAATGGCTCATTTTCTTTAATCATATCAGTGCTAATAACATATATATCTGGGCCTGTTCCTTTAGCAAAAGCTTCTATTAATTCAGCCTGATAAGTGCTTTCATCTTTCTTTTGATAGTTAATCCTGAGCTCGTCAAACTGAGAAGCGACCAAATCACGAGCCTCCGTAAAATAAGAGCTGGGTAGTGTTCCCCATATTGTAACTACCCCCTTTAAATCTGTATCTACTTTCTCTTTTGATCCAAAATCTATTAGTCCAGAAAAGATCAAAACCGCAAAGACGAAACCGCCGATAAATATTCCTAATAAAATTGTTTGAAAGTTTGTCATTATTTATAATTTAAATATCATTCCAAAATGAAACATATCGGCAGGGGCTTTTTTATCAAATATAAACCCTCTCTTCTCAAATAATTCTTGAGCTGATTTTTCGGTTAAGATAAAGTCGGAAGATGTCCCCATCCCTGAAAAATTATTAGTGTGGTCTATTAGAAGAACCTTGCCAGTTCTTTTTAAAATCCTCTTAGCTTCATCAACCATCCCAACCTTATCTTCTGCTTGGAACAAAACATTAGCCATGATAACAGCATCCATACTTCCATCAGCTAGCATTGTCCCCTCCTTAGCTTCTGCGTCTGCCCAGACAAATTCAACATTAGAAACATTTAATCTTTTTAATTCATCCTCTAGCTTCCTAATCAGTTCTTTTTGAATTTCAATAGCAAAAACCTTACCAGTTGGGCCAACTCTGGTGCTCAATACTCTAGTATAAAAACCCATACCAGCTCCAAACTCTGCGGCCTTCATACCTTCTTTTAAATCTAATAGGGCTATACTTTTCTCAATTGTTGGTTGCATATTTTACTATTTAATTATAACAAATTAATAAGATTAGAGAAATGTTATTGAAGCAATATTATCCCCTGCCCTTAATTTCATGATTGTAACACCTTGAGTCTGCCTACCGGAAGTAGGAATAGAATCTAAACTAACCCTAATGACTTGTCCTTTTTGAGAAACAGCAATTATCTCACTCTCGTCTTTAACTATTTTCCCAACTATTAAATGACCTGTTTTAGCTGTAACTTTAGCTGTCTTTATCCCTGAGCCTCCTCTTTTTTGGGTTTTATATTCCTTAATGTTAGTTTTTTTACCAAGACCATTTGACCCAAGAGTCAAAATAGAGGAATCTTTTTCTCCTTTAACAATTTTATCAACCCCAACAACAAAATCTCCTTTGGCTAATTTAATAGCCCTAACTCCTCCGGCGCTTCGTCCCATCTGCCTAACATCACTTTCTTTAAACCTAATTGATTGACCAAGCGAAGTTATTAGCATAATATCATCTCCTTTATTGGTAACTAAGACAGATTGTAGTTCATCATCTTTGTCTAATTTTATAGCAATTAAACCACTTCTTCTAACATCACTAAAACTAGAAGCAGCTACTTTTTTAGCAACTCCTTTTTGCGTCACTAAAGTCAAACTTTCTGCGTCTTTCTTTGTCTCTTTATCTACAGGTAAAATAGAAGTAACCTTCTCTCCATCTCCCAATGACAAAAAGTTCATAATTGATTTTCCTTTTGTAGCTCTTTTGCACTCTGGGATATCATACATTTTTATTTGGTAGGCTTTACCATGATTGGTAAAGAAAAGTAAATCACTGTGAGTATTAGCCGTAATTAAAGTGGTTACGAAATCTTCTTCTTTTGGTTCTATATCAATAACCCCCACGCCTCCTCTTTTTTGAGTTCTATATTCAGAAGGATCAGTTCTCTTTACATATCCACCCTTAGTGAAAACTAGAACCGATTCCTTCTCAGGAATTAAATCTTCATCATTAATAGCCTTAACTCCTCCTTTAACTATTTTAGTTCTTCTTGTGTCCTCATATTTTTCTTTTATGGCAATCAATTCTTGACTAATAATCTTCATCATCTTTTTGGGACTAGCAAGTAAAGATTCTAATTCCTTGATTAAGGCTTGTTTTTCGGCTAACTCCAATTCAACATTCTTTCTTTCTAGACCAGCCAATTTTTGAAGCTTCATTTCTAGTATTGCTGTGGCTTGAAGATCCGAAAACTTAAATTCTTTCATTAATTTTTCTTTAGCTACAGCTGTGTCCTTGGAGGCTCTGATCAAACTAATAACCTTATCTATGTGATCAAGCGCTTTCTTTAATCCAATTAATATGTGCTCTCTATCTTTAGCTTTCTTTAAATCAAATTCTGTTCTTCGGCGAACAACAACTTCCCGATGAGAAATGAATTCTGACAATAAACTCTTTAAAGATAATGTCTTAGGCACCCCATCAACTAAAGCCACAATATTAAAGTTAAAAGATTGTTCTAATTGGGTGTGCTTATATATATAATTTAAAACTTTCTGTGGGATAACTCCGTTTTTAAGATCAATAGCTATTCTAATGTCTTTGGTTGACTCATCTCTTAACCCTTTAATCTCCGTTATCCTTTTTTCTTGAATTAGCGTAGCGATTGATTCTATTAGAGAAGCTTTATTAACACGATAAGGGATGGAAGTAATTATTATTTGAAAAATTCCATTTTTCTGCTCAACAATCTCTGCTTCTCCACGAGTTACTACCCCACCACGACCGGTAGAATAAGCATGGACTAAATCAGATTGACCATAAACAATTCCCCCCATCGGAAAGTCTGGTCCCTTAATGAATTGCATTAAATCTTCAGTGGAAGCATCTTTATTATCAATTAGATGGATTGTTGCATCTATAACTTCTCCCAAGTTATGAGGTGGAATATTGGTAGCCATTCCAACAGCAATACCAAGCGTCCCATTTAAGAGCAAACTAGGAACAGCCGTTGGTAAAACCTTTGGTTCTTTGCGGGTCTGATCGTAGTTTGGAGAAAAATCAACAGTATCTTTTTCTAAATCTAAAAGTAGAAGAGAAGAAATTTTAGACATTTTTGCTTCAGTATAACGCATGGCCGCAGCTCCATCCCCGTCTATTGAGCCAAAGTTACCTTGTCCGTGAACTAATGGATATCTATATGAAAAATCTTGAGCCATATTAACCATAGAATCATAAACAGCCACATCCCCATGAGGATGATATTTCCCTAGGACATCTCCGACAACCGCCGCACTTTTTCTAAATCTACCTGAGTGAGTTAAGCCCATCTCGTTCATGGCAAATAATATACGACGATGAACTGGCTTAAGCCCATCTCTAACATCTGGTAGGGCTCGGTCTGTGATAACAGACATTGCATAGTCAATGAAAGATTCTTTCATTTCTGTGCTAATTTCAACTGGTATAATTTTATCTCTTGTTATTTCTTCTTCTTTTTTTGTCATATGATTAATCTTCTATTGGATCTAATTCTATAATTTCTTTTTCTGCTTCTTTTTCAACACCCTCTTTTATGCTTTTAAAAGTCTTTCCTAAATCTCCCAAACTAGCTGACAAGTCTTGATATTTATCTTTTATGCTCTCTCCAAACAAAGAAAATGGTTTCAGTGTTTCCTCCACCCCAACAACCTTTTCATCTTTTTCTTTCTTGGGATTTGTAATTCCAACAACCCAAATTAACCCAACCAAAGACATAGAAACTATCATAGAAACGGCCAACATCATTTTTCTAGTCTCTTCTCTTTTTGAACGAATCCTTCTTATAAAAGATATGATTTTATCCATATTAATTTAAATTAACTTGATAAAACAATCACTTCCCCTTGGCGACCTATTAAATCTTTTTGCTTAAGGGTTAGTTTGTCTAGACTTTCAACTTTTTCTTGTCCAGACTCTTTCAGAAATGTTTTTAAGGCCTTGTCATCATAATCCATTGGAATAATAATTTTAGGTTCTATTCCAGTAGCTAGTTTGTAAGCCTCAGCCGGATCTATTAAATCTCCACCCCCAATTGGTAAAAACAAAATATCTGGCGTATCTATTTGTTCCAAAATACTAGGTTCTAATTTTTGTCCAGATAGTGTTCCCAAAAAACAAATAGAGATGTTGTCTATGGCTAGATTATAAATTGTATTGATAAACTTCTGCCCTCCAAGAACAATATCTGTTTGAGCTCCATTTATAATGATATTCTTTATCTCATAACTTCCAGCCCCATGTATTTCAAAAGGACTAGTCTCTCCGTGAGAAACCATTTCAAAACCATTATAGTCTGGGTGGTTAGTTGTTGAAATTGCAATATCAGATCCAAACTTAGATATTTTTGCTGACAGTTTTGACTCTTTGCTTATCGGATTAAAAACCACAGTTAAATCTCCTTGTCCTATTTTGAAAAATTGCTTACCTAAATATGTGATTATCATACTTCGATTATAGCAAATTTTAACTAAAATTAAAAGGTCATAATGTCTTTTCAGCCCTTGATTTTTTAGCTTTTATATATTATAGTATGAACATTATCAGCTCGGCTTGGAAATTAACCCTTATTAATTTTTTAAAATAAATTTGATAAGAAATCCAACCCG
The DNA here is from genome assembly GCA_035355875.1 of Minisyncoccota bacterium. Lineage (GTDB taxonomy): Bacteria > Patescibacteriota > Minisyncoccia > Phycocordibacterales > UBA9973 > UBA8515. The sequence goes on along the minus strand of DAOQRR010000004.1, from coordinate 10,386 downwards.
CGCCGCAGAAAGCGGTTTTTTTATTTCATGGATAATACAGACAAACAAGCTCTAGATGAAAAATTATCTGGAGCTACAAGTAAAAACTTGGAAAAAGTTGAGATGCCACCACAGCTAGAAGCTTTAGTTGAGGGACCGGTTATTTCAATTCAAAAATCTTCCGTCTTTATAGACCTAGCTCCATTTGGAACTGGTATTATTTACGGTAGAGAGTTTATCAATGCTAGAGAAATTATTAGAAAAATTAATATTGGTGACACGGTTAAAGCTAAAGTTGTTGATACTGATAGTGAAAATGGTTACATTGAACTATCTCTTAAAGAAGCTCGCCAAGCATTAATTTGGAACGAGGCAGAAAAGGCAATTAAAGCCAAGACCCCTATTGAGCTGGTGGTTAAAGAGGCCAACAAAGGTGGTTTAATTTTAGATTGGCAAGGAATTTCCGGATTTCTACCAGCTAGCCAATTAAAGAGCGCACACTATCCTAGAGTTGAAGACTCCGATAAGGATAAGATATTAAAAGCCCTTAAGCTATTAATTGGACAAAGAATAAATGTTGTTATGATTTCTGCCTTACCCAAAGAAGGCAAGTTGATTTTCTCTGAGAAAGACAATAACCCAGAAGAAAGAAGAGAGATTATTGGTAAATATAATCTTGATGATGAGCTAGAGTGTGAAGTAGCTGGTATCGTTGATTTCGGCGTCTTCCTAAAACTAGAAGATGGTCTTGAGGGCTTAGTCCACATTTCCGAAATAGATTGGGGTCTAGTAGAAGACCCAAGGTCTATGTTTAATGTCGGCGATAAGGTTAAGGCTAAAGTTATCGAGATAAAAGATGGAAAAATTTCTCTATCTATTAAAGCTTTAAAAGAAAATCCTTGGAAAGAATTTGAAAACACTCTCAAGAAGGGAGATATTGTTTCCGGTGTCGTTATCAAGTTTAACAAACACGGAGCTTTAGTTTCTATTAAACAAGGAGTAGCAGGATTAGTCCATAATTCTAGTTTTGGAACAGAGGAAAAATTAAGATCAACCTTGGAGCTAGGTAAAAACTATAATTTCCAAGTAACCTTATTTGAACCAAAAGACCAGCGCATGACCTTAATCTTTCTAGACGATACTAAAAAGAAAGACGAAAAAACAGAAGAAGAAGAATAAGAGACTGGATTGAAAATTAAAATAAGACTTCCCCTCGGGAAGTCTTATTTTTAATTTTTTAGTTATATACCGACATAGCTTTATCTTTCCCTTCTTTAGAAATCAATTCCAAAACCAAAGCTATCTCTTTTGAAATTTTCTTTAATTCTTTTAATTCGTCTTCTTTAAAATTTCCAAGTAGATGTTTCAAAACAGCCTCTTCCCCTTTGGGCTTTTTAGCTCTTCCTTTACTCGTCTTAGAAGAGATGCCGACTCTAATTCTAACAAACTCTTTTGATTTAACTTTTTTAATTATAGACTCAAGCCCTTTATGTCCACCCGAACTTTTGTTAAAAGAAATTTTATAGGACCCAAAAGGTAAATCAATATCGTCATAAATAACGACTAAATCTCGGAGCTTCTTTTTATCTTTAATAAAAACAGCCACAGCATTACCAGAATTATTCATAAAAGTGTTAGGCAAAATAAAATCAAACTTTCGTCCATTAATATCTCCCTTTGATCTTTCTAGCTTATACTTTGATTCATTTTTCCATAGAGAAAAATCAAACTTATCTGCAATTGTCTCCAAAATAATCCGTCCAGTATTATGACGGCTTTTTGAATATTCACTTCCAGGATTTCCTAGTCCAACAATAATCATAAAAATATTATAACATACAAAAATATAACCAAAAGACAATAAAACACGACTTTGACTATTCTGTCAATATAAATATTGTGATAGAATATTACTTATATGAAAAAAGTAATTAATTTAGAAAACAAAAAGAAAGATAGCATCTGGGATTTAATTAAATTTGTTATTTTGGCTGTTGTTATTGTCATGCCAATTAGAATGTTTATCGCTCAACCTTTTGTTGTTAGTGGTGAATCAATGTATCCAACATTTAAAGATAAAGAATATTTAATTATTGACGAGATCTCTTATTTAACCGGAGAGCCTAATAGAAGTGATGTTATCGTCTTTCGCTACCCTAATGATACAAAAAGATTCTTTATTAAAAGAGTTATCGGTTTACCAAACGAAATTATTGTAATAAAAGATAATAAAATTAAAATAATTAACGAACAAAATCCTGAAGGCTTTTACTTAGATGAGCCTTATATCCTAGAAGATTTCAAGACTGATGCTATTTACCAAACGGGTGAAGCTGAATTTTTTGTTCTCGGAGATAACCGAAATAAAAGTTCTGATTCTAGGTACTGGGGTATTTTACCTAGAAAATTAATTATTGGCAGAGCTTATTTACGATTATTACCAATTAAAAATATTTCCTATTTACCAGGAAGTATTAATAAAGAATAATAAAATGGATAAGAAAAAAACAAACAAAGGACCTTATGCTTCTGTTAAAGGCATGCGAGACATTAAAGATGATTTATATTATCAATTTCAAGGCTTTTTTGAAAAGGCTCAAGAGGTTTCAATGTATTATGGTTTCCGTCCACTAGAAACCCCGATAGTTGAAGATAAAAATGTTTTTATGTCTATTGGTGAAGGGACTGATATCGTTGACAAAGAAATGTATACCCTAAAAACAAAAGGTGGAGATCAGTTAGCCTTAAGACCAGAGCACACAGCTGGAACAATGAGAAGTTATATTGAATTGGGAATGCAATCCCTACCTCAACCTCAGATGTTTTATAACTACGGACCAATCTTTAGACACGACAACCCTCAAAAAGGACGCTACCGACAATTCTATCAATTTGATATGGATATACTTGGAAGTGATAAAAGTATTTTAGATGCTTTGGTTATCAAAACAGCTATGACCATATTAACTGAGGCCGGAGCAAAGAATTTATCTGTTGAAATTAATTCAATTGGTGATAAAGATTGTCGTGGTGCTTATATAAAAGAGTTGACTGCTTTTTATAGAAAGAACATCAATCAATTACCTACAATTGACAGAGAAAGATTAAAGACCAATCCCTTGCGTATTCTTGATTCTAAAGAAGAAAAAACTATCTTACTTAATCAAAACGCCCCCGACACATTATCTCACCTTTGCCCAGCTTGCAAAAAACACTTTAAAGAAGTTTTAGAGTATTTGGAAGAAGCTGAAATCCCTTATTCTATTAATAAATGCTTGGTCAGAGGTTTATCATATTACACTAGAACCGTTTTTGAAATTGTAGAAGAAGACAAAGAAACTGGACGAAAAATTGCTATTACCGGTGGTGGTAGATATGATTATTTAGCTAAACAATTGGGTAGCAAAAAAGATGTCCCAGCTGTTGGAATATCTTTTGGGGTAGATCGGATTGTTGAAGCTCCTTGGTTTGCAAACTTGTCTCCTAGAATAATTAAAAAGCCAAAAATATATTTTATTCAGCTTGGTTTTGAGGCTAAACTTAAATCATTGAACATTATTGAAATACTCCGAAAAGGTAAGGTGCCAATAGCTCAATCTATTTCTAAAGATAATCTGGGTGCTCAATTAGCCACAGCTGAAAGACTGGGTATGCCTTATGCTATTATCTTTGGTCAAAAAGAGGCTCTAGAAAACTCTGTTATTTTCCGTAATATGAGCAACCGCTCTCAAGAAACAGTTAAAATAGACAAACTATTAGACTACATCAAATCACTTAAATAGATATGACTGATATTAAGTTCGCTTTCTTTGGCACACCAGAAGTGGCTAGCCAAACATTAGATATACTTTTGGCAAATAATCTTTTGCCGTCTTTAATTATTACCTCGCCCGACAAAAGAGCCGGCCGAGATCTTAGATTAACCCCGTCTGCTGTTTCTATCTGGGCTAAAGATCATAATATAAAATGCCTTAAACCAGAAAAACTAGATGATATATTTCTAGATGAGCTTTTCCATTTAACAGATCAAGAGAAAATAGATATTTATGTCGTTGTGGCTTACGGTAAAATATTACCAGAAACCTTGATTAAGTATCCACCCAAAAAGACTATTAATGTTCACTATTCCCTTTTACCTAAATATCGGGGGGCTTCTCCTCTTGAATCAGCAATCCAAAATGGCGAAAACGAGACTGGCGTAACTATCCAAGAAATAGAATATAAATTAGATAGTGGTCCTATTTTAGCTATTCAAAAAGTGCCAATAGACACGACAACAACTAAAATAAAACTTAAAGAAGAATTAATAGAAGGCGGGGCCAATCTACTAATAAAAACATTAAATCAAATTAAGGATGGAACAATAAATAAAATTCCTCAAGACGAAAATCAGGCCACATTTTGCGGTAAGATAAAAAAAGAAGACGGGCTAATAGATCCCCAAGGAAATGACTTGGAGAATTGGAATAAATATCGAGCTTTTTACGGTTGGCCGGGAGTTTATTTCTTTGCCAATAAAAAAGATAAAAAAATTAGACTAAAGATTACCCAAGCCTCACTTATTGATGGTAAATTTACCATAGAAAAAGTCATTCCTGAAAATAAAAAGGAAATAAGTTATTCTGATTTTCTAAAACAAAAATAATATATTATTTTGATGTCTCGGGATTACGATGAGATAGCCCTCTAATCATTTTTTTAATTGATTTGGCTCCTCTTCTCAAAAGAGTTCTTTCTCTATTTTTTGAATAATCTATCTTGCGAAACAATGCCTCTTTGGCTTCATCAATGGCTCCATAAAGATTATCTTTTTTAGCTGAGACATAAAATTTCTTACCTGAGATATCTACATTAAATTCCGCTCTAAAATAATCTCCACTTTTATGGTGTCTCGTTGTCTTCCCTACCTCTACTTGTATTATTAGATCTTCTTTGGGGTCAGTAATAAATCTATCTAGACCCAATAAATTCTTATTAACATAATCCTTGATGGCGTCTGTTAGTTCAATATTAGTTGCTTTGATGTTTGTGCTCATATTTAAAATAGATTAACTACTAATACTTCTATTATAGCAGATATCAGCCTAAAATAATCTTACCGACCCAAACCCATGGGTTTGGGTCGGTAAACTAGTTTAAATCAATCTTGAGTAATTTACTTGGAGATTTATGCCCTTTAATGATATGGACTTTCTCAATATTTAGACCATAAAGATCGGCTATGATTTGACATATTCGGCGATTGGCTTCATTTCTCTCGGCTTTCTCACGAACAGCTATGATAAAAGTCTGATCGTCTTTCTTTACGACGTTTTCTTTCTTAGCATTAACTTTAGCTCTGATTTTTAAAAACATTTTATATAACTTGAAAAATTTTTAAACCAATTAATGCAATTATCATTAAGCACAAAAGACAAGGGAGGATAACGGCCTTAACGACTTTCGTTTCTTGGTTCTTTACTCCAACAATAGCTTCAGCTGTTAAAATATCAGCTAAACCCATCATGCTACCCAAACCTGCACCGACGACAAGTAAAGATAATATAATATCAGTACTAAAACCAATTCCAAGTGAAGCAGAATTAAGCAAGGTTCCAAACATGACATTGGAGGTGGTTGTGCTCCCAGTTAAGAAAGCTCCGAAAGCTCCAGCTATCGGGGCAAAAACAGGCAATAATTTTGACTGGAACGAATCAGATATTAAAGATATTACGGAAGCTAAACCTGAGCTATTTTGACCCGAATTAATCATGATCTGCACAACCGCCAAAATGGCTGCTATGCTCAAAAAAGGAAAGATTGCACCCTTAAAAGCTGTCTTAGAAAAATTGACTAATTTCCTTATTTTACTTTTCCAAATTATAGAAACTAAAATAGCAACTATTATAAAAATAAAACCAGGATTGAATAGGCTAAAAGAAGTTTTAAATCCCAAATTAAGCGGGATAGAAATATGTCCAATTAAAACTTTAGCTAAAATCAAGAAGCCAACTAATATCAGATATGGCATAAAAGATTTTAGGGCTGAAAATTTATTTTCTTTTTTGTCTTGTGTAATATCTTCTTTCTGTAAAGAGACATTATTTTTTGGAATTAAGAATTTTAATTTTACAGAGATGGTCACCAATATCAAACCCACAATTGAACCAATAATCGTTGGAAATTCTTGTCCTAAAAATTTAGCCCCGAAATAAGAGGGTATTAAAAATAGAAAGCCAGACAACAAGGCAAACGGAACTGCTTCTAAAAATTCTTTTTTTCTATTAGGTCGTCCAGAAGTTACAACCCAAACCATAAAGACGGGTATTAAGACTCCAACAAAATTAAAAATTGAGGCAAATATGGGAACATTGGCTACGCTTAAAGTGGCCAAACCAACTTTTATAGGAGTCCCTGCCGCCCCAAATATACTAGCAACGCTATTCCCTAATAAACCAACAACCAATGCCCTAAAGGGAGATAATCCAATTCCAACTAAAAGAGGAATAGCCACTGCCGCCGGTATTCCAAAACCAGAAGTCCCTTCCAAGAAAGCTTCAAAAAACCAAGCAATTAAAATTACTTGGACCCGATAATCAGCCGACAACGAAGAAAGATAATAAGATATATTTTTAATAATCTTTAAATCTTTCAATAATTCTAAGAAGAATATAGCTCCAAAGATTATAATAAAAATATCAAAAGCAAGTAATGCCCCCTTAACATAAGAAATATATAAAGCCGAACCCAGTATTTGCCAATAAAAAATAGCCAGTATTGTATAAAGACCGAGAGTAATACTAGAAGCTAGTAAAAGAGTTGTCTTTTTTCTAAAGAGTAAAAAAATAAAAACCAAAAATGGTAAAATAGACAAGACTAATGGTAAATAATCCATAAAAATATAATAACATATTGACCTTAGATAAAGTAGTGTCTCTCGTCTCTTTTTTATGTTATTATTCCTAATGTATGAGAATAGAGGATGATATTAAATTAGATTATACCGATGTTTTACTTCGCCCCAAAAGGAGCACTTTAACTTCCAGAAAAGAGGTTGATTTGACTCGTCAATTTAATTTTTATCATTCTAAAAAGACTTGGCAAGGTATTCCGATTATTGCTTCTAATATGGCGACTTGTGGAACATTTAAGATGGCTAGAATATTATCTAAATATAAAATGATTACAGCCTTTCATAAATATTACACGATCAAAGACTATCAAGAATTTTTTAAAGATTTTAACGACCCTGATTATATAATTTACACTCTAGGTATTAGGCAAGAAGATATTGATAAATTAAAAGAAATGATAAGCCTCAAGCTGATAGATAAATTTTCTTTCATTTGTATTGATGTTCCTAATGGTTACCTAGAAAGATTCCCTGAAACAATCAAATTAGTCCGCGAGCTTTGCCCCAATCATATTATTATAGCCGGAAATGTTGTAACCAACGAAATGACTGAGCAGATAATTCTATCTGGAGCTGATATTGTGAAAATTGGTATAGGCCCTGGTTCAGTTTGCACCACTAGAAGAATGGCTGGAGTCGGTTATCCTCAATTATCAGCAGTTATTGAATGCGCTGATGCCGCCCATGGACTGACAAATGGAAAAGGTGGCTATGGTCTTGTTATTGCTGATGGGGGTCAACAATATCCATCTTGTTTTGCCAAAGCTTTTTGTGGAGGAGCTGATTTTAATATGGCAGGATCTCTTTTCTCTGGCTTTGATGAAAGTGACGGAAAATTAATAGAAAAAGATGGTAAAAAATATAAAGAATATTTTGGTTCTTCTTCCAATAAAGCCCTTCTTGAATACTATGGCAAAAAATCAGATTATCGGGCTAAAGAAGGTCGCTATGTTTTAATGCCATACAAAGGTCCAATTGAAACATTTATTCAAGATCTTTTTGGAGCCTTGCGTAGCACGGGAACATATATCGGAGCTAGAAAAATAAAAGAATTCTCTAAGAAAGCAACATTTATTAGGGTTAATCACCAAATAACTGACTACTTAGAAAAATACGACCAAGAAATACAATAGAAAAAGCTCTCCCTAGGGAGAGCTTTTTGTTTTATTTTTTCTTTAGCCAATCTATCATTTTACGCATTGTCCCTGGTCCCACTACCCCATCATCCTTTAATCCAATATCTTTCTGAAAATCTTTGACATCCGACAAAGTCCCAGAACCAAAATCATTATCTACCCTTTTTGAAGTTCCATTATAAATATTTAAGAATTTTTGAAGAGTCCCAACAGCTGTACCTTGCGATCCATCTCTTAAACTAACCCCCTTGTTTACTAATTTTTGAATTTCATCTATTAAACTCTGATATTTTAGGGTAGGGATAACTTCTTTCTCTTCTTCCTCCTCTCCCCCGGTGATTTCACTATCAGCTAACTGCAATTCTACTTCTTCCTTTTCTTCTGTTAGCAAGGAAAGTTCATTTTTTAATTCGGCGTTTTCTTTTCGTAATTCTTCGTTTTCTTTAGACATTTGCTCTTGTCTTTCTTTGTTAACATGATAACTACCTGATTCTATTGTTGAGAAGGCCCAATAACCAGCAAAGCCGAGAGCTCCCAAGACTATTATTGAAAATAAGACAAACTTAAAATTTTCCATAAGACTTTACTTAATTAAAAATCTAAGAGTAGAGACAACCCGAACTTTTTTATATTCTGGCGAACCAGGATCTTTTTGAGTAATACTAAAGACCCCCTGATTTCCACGAGAAATTTTTGAGACAATAGAATCTGTTTCGCTTGCTATTTGATCAGCTGTTTTCTTAGCGTTATCTATAGATTCTGTTAACATTTCTGGTTTTATACTATTAAT
>DAOQRR010000004.1:0-1489 GCA_035355875.1 Minisyncoccota bacterium | reverse complement strand
TAAAAACAAAAAACCACCCGAAGGCGGATTTTTGCCAACTGTTACTATCTTGCGATAACAACTGTTGTCCAATCATTATAACAAGTCAAATAGAATACGCAAGGTCAACCTGTGGATAACTCAAATATCCTTTTGGGGCTTATTCTATGGTATTATTTAACCCATATATATGGATTTTTTATTTTTATTATTGAAAGGATTACTAATTGGTTTAATAATTGCCTTCCCTTGTGGACCTGTCGGTTTAATCTATATTAAGAGAGCTACGACCGATGGGTTTTTTGCTGGTTTTATATCTGGAGTAGGTTTAGCTTTAGCTCATCTTTTTTATGCTATTGCTTTGGTTTTTGGTTATTTAGAAATTTTAACTATTTTTAATGACAATAGAAAAATTTTAATTATAGCTAGCTCTCTTTTTCTAATTGCTTTAGGTTATGTTATCTTTCGATCAAAACAAAAAACATTTTTCCGTAAGGAAATAAATAACCCGCAAACATTAGTCGGGTTTTTCTTATCAGCTTTTATTATTACTTTAACTAATCCAATAGTTATTGTTCAATTTACATTTTTCTTTTCTCTATTTAAAGTATTTAACCTAAATGATATAAAAAGTTATATATTTCTAATTAGTGGAATTATTTTAGGTTCATTGTCTTGGCCTATTCTGACCTCTTTGATTTTACCTAAAATAGGCCGACGATTACCGGCCTCAAAACTAAATAACTTCCAAAAAATTATTGGATTACTTATTATATTTAGCGGTTGTGTTTTTGCCCTAAGAGCTTTAATCTAATTTACTTTCTTGTTCCTCTAAAAGAAATAATGGATATATAAATAGATGAAACTATAGCAATTATTATAACAATTATGAGGACTATTGGATTTCTAAAAAAGATTGGTAACAATGCCCCAATTATAATACCGATAGAAACCATAGCTAGTTTAAAGATAGCAATTTGTTTCCATGAGTAAGTATAGTCTCTAAAAAGTTTTTTCATATTTTTTATTAATTAAATTATTAATACTTAAATTATAAACTAAAACAAAAATAAAAGCACCGATGAGGTGCTTTTATTTCTTATCCAAACATTAACCACTCAGGTTTAAATATGAGAAGTAATCCTATAACAATCATTAGAGCTCCCCCAATTAGATGAGAATATCTGGCGTATTTATTTGTAATACCCGTCATTTTGAGAGTAAACATCGCTACAAAAAAGACCACTAAATCGTCTATCATAAAGAATAATATATAGAGTAATATATAAGAATAGTAGCCCCAAGCAGATAAATTGTTCATCGCTAAGACTTGAGTAAAGACAGCCGGTAACCCAGCGGAACAAATGAGTTCAACTAAATTAACGGCAAAGGCAAGTAATATTATTCCACCTAAAGCCACCCAGAGATTATTTTTCTTAACTATGTTTTTTAATTTCTCAAAAACCTTTTGTTTTCTTTCTCCCCCAGTAACCTCACATGTTCCAGCTTT
>DAOQRR010000003.1:0-20746 GCA_035355875.1 Minisyncoccota bacterium | reverse complement strand
TTCGCGGTCGCGAAGCTGGGTTAATGTTCCCACATGTCCGACATGTGGGAAATTATCTACAATCTAAAAATACATGGTCCCCTGAATCTGGGGCGTGCGCCTGAACTCCCAATTCATCGTTTAGTCGTTGAGCTAAAAACATTGAAGATTTAGGTTCTCCCATTGTGACAAAAACCTTTTTAACATTCTCAGCTGTATTTTCAACAAACTCAACAAGGTGACTTGAATCTTTGTGACCTGAATAGCCGTCTATGAAGACAATCTTGGCTCTAACAAAAACATCTTGCCCCATTATTCTGACCTTTTTAGCCCCATCTTGAATCATTCGTCCCATTGTCCCCATTGTCTGATAGCCAGTTAAAAGTAAAATATTTTTCTTGTCTGGTAAGTAATTTTTCTCGTGGTGTAAAACCCTACCCCCGTTAGACATTCCGCTACCAGCTATAATTATTTTGGGTGAAGGTACTTTTAATATATCTTTTGAGTCTTCGGTTTCTGGAGTTTTGGTTAATCCCGGAAAATCAAATAAATTATCACCTGATTTAATAAGACCTTGGGCAGTATTATTAAAGAATTTATCCGATCTCAAATATATTTCTGTTAATTTAATAGACAAAGGAGAATCTAAAAAGACAGGCATAGCTGGTACTATATTATTTTCAACTAAAGAATTTATTTCATAAAGTAATTCCTGTGTTCGCTCTAATGAAAAGGTTGGGATTATTAAAACCCCCTTTCTTTTATAATTATCTTTAATTATTTGTTCTAGCTTTTTCTTTCTTTCGTTTCTATTTTCATGATCCCTATCTCCGTAAACAGATTCCATAATTAAATAATCAGCGTCTTTAATAATTTCTGTATCGGGCAAAAGAGGAGATGGTGAATTACCCAAATCGCCCGTAAAAATAATTTTCTTTCCATTATAGATAATTTCTAACATTCCCGAGCCTAAAATATGACCAGCATCTTTAAAAGAGAAAGAAAAATCACCTTCGTCAATCTTCTCTCCGTAAGAAAGACCCTTCCACATATCCATAGCTTTTTTTATATTTTCGGTTGTATAGATCTTAGATAAATCATATTTAGTATCTCTAGAAACTAAATTAGCCATATCTTCTAACATATATAGAGTAATGTCTTTAGTTGGGGCAACAGAAAATATTTTTCCCCGAAAACCATCGTGAATTAATTTCGGAATTCGTCCAATGTGGTCAATATGAGCGTGGGTAATAAATAAAAAGTCTATCTCTGCTGGATTATAAGGAAAATCATCCCAGTTTAGTTCATCATCCACATCGCTACCTTGAATTAAACCGCAATCAATTAAAAACTTTTTACCGCCTCCTTCAACTAAAAAATTAGCTCCGGTCACCGTGCCAGCTCCCGAGCAAAAAGTTAATTTTAATTTTTTATCTCCTCCCATTATTCCTTTATTATACACGATAAAGATAAAAATGAAAAATAAAAAATCCTTTTTTCTAAAGGATTCCTTGTTAGGACTATCGAAGTATGTATTACCATAGCTCTAAAGCTAAGTGGGAACGAGATTGGTAGAGATTTGTTAACATTATTTAGTCACAGCTCCCTAACAAAACTTACTATCCCCTAAAAAATTGTTCTAGGTAACACATTTCAAATAATCCTAACTTGATTATACCCTTAATCTATATCTAATCAAGTCTTTTTTTCAAAAGAGCATATTTTTGACAATCATTCAAGTTTAATTTATAGGTCCAAAAACAAAACTCACCCCAAGGGTGAGTTTTAATTTCATTATTTTATCTTTCTTTGGGTATATTTTTCTAAAGCTGATTCATAAGAGAATAATTCCGGCTCTGAAAACCAATAACCAATTTCTTCTTCAGCTTCTTTCTTGTTACCCGAGGCATGAATTACATTAGAAACCCCAATGCCATGATCCGAAGCATAACCAAAACTCATATGAGCATAATCACCCCTAATTGTTCCTGGTAAAGCAGACTTTGGTTCTGTGGAGCCAACCATTTTCCTGACTAAATCAACAGCTTCTACACCCTCTAAGACAAAAGCAATTACTGGTCCTTCTGTCATCATCTTAACAGTCAATTCAAAAGCTTCTTCTCCTCGGCGAGAAATCATCTTACTGATATCTTCATAGTGATGATAATACTGTTCCCTCCCAGGTTGAAGCATTTTAGCCCCAACTATTTTTAACCCAGCCCTCTCAAAACGAGATAGTATTTCACCAACGATTCCTCGTGAGACAGAATCTGGTTTAAATATTATTAATGTCCTTTCTATATCAATCATTTTATTAAAAAATTAACTTATAAATTAAATATTATAACACGGACTTTACGACTTGCAAATAATTAATGAAATCTTTCCATAATTTCCTCCTCAACTTCTTCTAGCGGTCTTCCGTATTTCAAATAAGATAATTGTTTTATTTTTTCAGCCATCTCAGGGCTATTTTTTGTGCCAAAACTATCAGCTAAACTATAATGGGAAGTCATATTAAATGGTTTTGTCGGTACTCCGCCAATTAACATATTTACATAAGAATTGAAATTTTCTAATTTAAGAATATCCGAAGCTGAAAAGGTGGGTTTTAATCTCGGCTCAAGAACCGTGGCGTCTTCTGGGCTAACTCTATAAACAACCATAGATCCCACATTTCCAAAAACCGCATTTTTTATCCCTTCTTCTAATTGAGAAATGTATTGGTGAGCTACGGTCAAAGATAGATGGTATTTACGAGCCTCAGATAAAATGGAAGCAATTGAATCTGTCGTCACATTTTGAAACTCATCAATATACAAGTAAAAATCATTCATTACTTGTCCGTGAGGCACATCCGCACGAGACATCGCAGCCATTTGAATTTTTCCAACGAGCAAAAGACCTATTAAATTAGCGTTTATTTCTCCAAGTCTACCTTTTGATAAATTGACTAGTAAAATCTTTTTGTTGTCCATTATCTCCCTAAAGTTGAAGACTGATTTTTTCTGCAAAACAACCGGCCTCATAATATCGTTAGATATAAAATTATCAAATTTAGAAGAAATATATGGTACAAATTCTGATAAAGCCTGTTCTCCTTTAACATTTAGGGCACTTTTCCAAAATTCTTTAACTATTGGGTTACGACATTTTTCCAAAAGGCCGTTACGATATTCTTCATTAGTTAAAACCCTAGTAATATCAAGTAAAGTAGCTTGTTCATTGGGATCGTCCATTGCAAGAAAAGCACTATTCTTAAAATACTGTTCAAACATTGGGCCCCCAACCGTTTTCATGTCAAAAAGCTTATTAAAAATATTTATTAACTCATTAATTACAAAAGTTTTTTGTTCTGGATATTTGGGGTCATATTCTAGCAAGTTCAAACCCATTGGCCTAGCTGTATAAGCAGGATCGAAATAGATAACATCATCAATCCTTTCCTTGGGAATATTACCTAAAATATATTGGACATCTGAACCGTGGGGGTCTATAAAACAGCAACCCTCGCCGTTTTTAATGTCCTGAATTATCATATTTTTCAAAATGGTGGTCTTTCCTGTTCCTGTCTGACCCACAACATAAAGATGTCTTAGCCTATCTTCTTTAGCCATCCTAATTTCTGTTTCTTGCCCCCGATAATTATTTATACCCAAAAGGAGCCCCTCACTTCCCATATTAAGAGGAGCTGGAGAAACACCAGCTGGAGCTTCTTTTAATTGGGGCGAAACAACGCCTTGGGGAAAATGAAAGATGGTGCTTAGCTCTTTTAAGTTTAAATCAAGTGATTTACTAGATTCAAAAACACGATAAGTAAAACTCCTCATTAGTTTAGCTAAATCGTTACCCTTTGGTCTTTTAAAATTAAAACCATTTCTGTCTGCCTCATTAAATTGATTAAAAGCTGCTTCCATCTCCCCTAAAACACTTTCTGTTCTTTCTTTGTTGTCTGTTGAAACAACTATTCTGATATTGGCCTCCATAATCATACTTTTAATCTTTTCCTTTAGACTTTCTACGGCTTTTTCGTCTGTCTTTTTTTCTTTATCTTCTTTTGATTTATCTTTATCAGAGGGAGTAGAAGACATAAAATCCTTAAAGAACGAGCCTATTTCTTTAGTGGCTTGTTTGAAAGACGAAGCAGTTGCATCTTTTAGAGAAACTCCCTTCTTAACCTCTTCTAGAATAGATTGGTATTTTTTAATTAAATTATCTCCATTGGGGCTAATAATTATTTGGATAGCGGCTCCCTCCCCTTGTTTCTTTAATTTAGTGAAAATATTTAAAATTATATTGAGGGGGTCATAATCAAGTGTGTCATAAAGTTTTATTGGAAAAGCTGCTTTGTTTTTTAATTCTGCATAAGACCCAAGAGAATATCCATTTTCAGAAAAAATATTGTAATCATCTGGAACCTCTATAATTTTAGCGTTAGAGTGAATACCAAGTAAAAGTTTTTCAAATAAATCGGCCTTACTTGATGGAACGGCAGTGTAAAAAACAAAATCATTTGCTTCTGACGATAAAGCAATCTCTAGGGCGAAACGATTACCTTCTTTGTTGTTTTTACCCTCACCCACCGATGACATACCAGAATAAAACTGCTCCATTGCTCCCAATAACTCTTTCAAACTCCTTTTGTGACCCTCATCATTATTTTCTACAGGCAAACTAATTTCAAAAAGTTTCATCTTAAGCGTTTTTTCTAAAGGACTCTGCTCTTTTAATCCAGGAATTTTTCCAGCGCTCACTAAGTACTGGACGAGAAAGCGATGAAAATCATCATCTATGTGAGGATTATTTAATTTTTCAACTAAAGACAATGCATTGGAAATTCCTTTTTCCATTACTATGGCCAAAAGCTCTTCCATTTTTTTGTCATGTGGCTCTGGGTGTAATCGTAAAATTATTTCTTCTTTAGCTTTCTCTTTTAACAAGCTACTCTTCTTCATAACCTCCTCTGCGGGATGTTTTTCATAATCCGAAATAACCCTTTCGGCTAACTCTTCTTTAGAGACTTCTTGTTTAGAAGATAAAACTTCTTTTTCTTTTTCGGCTAAACGCTCTCGCAAAAAAGATAACTCTTCTTCAGGGTTTTTAAATTTTGGGTTTTCTTTAAAACTTAATTCTTCCATAACAATATAATATAACTCTTTAAATTATATCATATTTAATATTTTTATTATATCTTAGTTATAATTTCTGGATCTTTATCGGTAATTAAGATAGTGTGTTCAAAATGAGCTCCCCGAGAACCATCAACTGTTTCAAGCGTCCAGTCGTCTTCTGCTACGACAATACCATCTCTACCAGTGTTTAATATTGGCTCAATGGCAATTATCATACCAGGCTCTAACCTTGGACCGCTCTTTGCTCTACCGTAATTAGGGATATATGGGTCTTCGTGAAGTTTTTTACCAACTCCATGCCCAGCTAATTCTTTAATAATATTAAATCTTCTGTTAACAAAAGATTGAATCGCATATCCAATATCACCAACAGTAGCCCCACCACAAGCAGCCCAAATACCAGCCTCTAAAGCCCCCCCTGTGACTTCAATTAATTTTTTGTCTTTATCTGAAATTTTTCCAACTGGAACAGTGATAGCATGATCAGTAAATAAACCATCATACTCTAGCCCTAAATCCAAAGAAACAATATCTCCATTTTTTAATATCTTATCTTTTTTTGGTAAACCGTGGACTAATTCTTGATTAACCGAAATACAAATAGAAGCCGGAAAAGGATAGGACGCCCCTTCTGGTTTATAATTTAAAAAAGGGGATTTTCCGCCAGCTTCTTTTATATATTTAGCTGCATATACATCTAACTCAAAAGTAGATATTCCTGGCTTAACATGCTTGGCCACTTTTTGTAAAATTTTAGCTAAAATTTTTCCTCCTTCTCTAATTTTCTTTATTTCTTCTTCTGTCTTTATTATTATTTTCATTTTCAAATATTTCAATTAAACTAATTTATGATTGTTCCCTTAAAGGGTTTATTGTCTAGGTAATTTCTTAGATTGTTTAGATCTTTACCATTCAAGATAACAACTTCTAGCCCTGAGTTTTGAGCTTCACAAGAAGCGATTGGATCAAATGGAATATTGCGACCAGGTATCCATTCGTTTGGAAACAGAAGCATAAAATCCAACCATTTAATTTTTTCTATTGGTTTAGCCGTTTCATCTTTTTTTGGATCCTTGTCGTAAACATAATCTATGTTTGATAAATTAATAACGGTTTTAGCCCCCAAACTTTTAGCCGAGTGAATAGCTGCTAAATCACTACTGTTACCCGGCTTCCAGCCTCCTCCAACAATAACTGGTTTAGTTGTTTCAGGAATAAAATCAGGATCAGTGATAATTTTACTAAAGGCTAGATTACCAAGAGCTACTCTTATAAACTCAGCATTAACACGAGTAATAGCAATTCCAAGCCAATCCAAGTCTTCATTTGTTGGATTAGTTATTTCTTTTAATGCATTATTATAATCTCGGCTTATCTTGCCTCCCCCTGTGATTAAAACAAATTCATAACCTTTATCAACATACTCTTTGATAAAGGAAACGAAAGACTTAACAAAGGGAGAATCGATATCATCTGGTACAATCAACGAACCTCCCAAGGACATTACTATTTTTTTATTTTCCATATTAAATATTTAATTCTTTTATTAAATTATAATGTATCTCTTCTATTGTCCCTTCTCCGTCTATTTCTAAATAGCGAAAAAATGAATCTCTTTTAATTTCTTCTATCATCGGAGTAGTCAATCGGTCAAATTCATCTAGCCTTTTATCTATGGCCTTATCTTTATCGTCAGCTCTTTGCCTTAAAAGCATCCTCTCTTTAACGCTTTTTCTAGAAACATCAATATTTATAACGATCGGTTTGTCTCTTTTAATATATGTTAGAAATTGTTTAATTATATTAAGCTGATCTAGACTACGAGGGAAGCCATCAAAAAATAATATAGCCTCTTCTTCTGCTTGCATCACGGCTTCGTTTATAAAAAGAGCGTTGGTCAAAAAATCTGGTTGAAATTGCCCTTTTTCCATAGTTGCCTCTTTCGCCATTTTTTGAACAAAACTATCTCCATTAAAAAAATTACGAAAGATATTACCCATAACTATTTCCTTTATTTTTATGTCTTTGTCTTGAGTCTCTAAGTATTTTTTTAGTAAATCTATTTGTGTTCCCTTGCCCGAACCAGAACGCCCGACAAAAATAATTGTTTGCGGTTTAGTATTCATATATAAATAATTATATCTAAAAATATTAAAAACCCCAACTTTTTGGGGTTTTTAATATTCTCTCATTGAAAGTTGAGCGTCCGTTTTTTTGATCAGGTCTAAGACCACAGAAACGACAATAAGAAGTGATGTTCCGCCAATTGAAAAGGAAGTAATACCTGTAATTGATTTCATAACTAAAGGCAAGACCGCTATAACCCCTAAGAAGACAGCTCCCATCATTGTCGTTCTATTCAATATCTTTGATAAGTATTCTTTGGTTGGAGGTCCTGGTCTAATCCCTGGAATAAAAGCTCCATTCTTTTGTAAATTGGTTGAGATCTGTTCTGGGTCAAAAGTGACGGCGGTATAAAAATAAGTAAACAAAAATACTAAAATAAAGTAAACCAGAGAGTAAAGCCAAGTATTGTTTACAAACCACATTAAGCCATTTGAGATTGACACCAAAACGGCATTAGTAGAAGTTGCTAAAAAACTACCGATCATTTGAGGGAAAAGTAAAATAGACAAAGCAAAAATAATAGGAATAACTCCGGCTTGATTCACTCTAATTGGTAAATATGTTTGTGTCCCACCAGAAACATGTTCACCCCTTATTTGTTTAGCATAAGTTACCGGAACCGGCCTCTCTGCTTCTGAGACAATAACAACCCCCGCAACAATCAAAGCTCCAATTATCAAAAATAAAATATAGGTTGGTAAATTAGCTATATCAAAAGTAAATAAGAATTGTGATAAGGCTGTTGGAATGCTGGCGACGATACCGGCGAAAATAATTATTGAAACTCCGTTACCAATTCCAAACTCAGACATCAATTCTCCTATCCACATGATTAACATAGATCCCGCAACGACTACGGAAATGTTAGTGATCATCCCAAAAATAGACATGTCACCTAATATTCCTTGTTTACCCAAGAAAGAAAGTAAAGCTAATCCTTGAACTAAAGCGAGCGGAACAGTAATTAAACGACTAATTTGATTGAATTTTTTTCTACCAATTTCTCCATCCTCTTGATACATGGCTTTTAATCTTGGAGACATCATCGTTAATAACTGCATAATAATTGAGCCCGTAATGTAAGGACCAACTCCAAGCATAATAATAGACAAAGTTGAAAGTCCTCCTCCCGAAAAAATATTTAGGACGCCCAAGAATTGATTATTGTTTATGAAGGTCTGAAGCTTCAAAATATCAACTCCAGGTATTGGAATAGCTGAAAGCAATCTAAAGACAATTAAAGCCCCAAGAATAAACAAGATTCTAGATCTTAGAATCTTATCGCTAAACATCATTTTTATTTTTTTCCAAACTATTTCCATTTTATTTAGGAAGTCTTATTTTACAGAACCCCCCGCTTTTTCTATTTTAACTCTTGCTGGTAAGGAAACCAAGCAATCTGTTATAGATAATTTCTTACTTATTTCACCTTGAGCCAAAATCTTCACTTTTGGCATCTTGCCTTTCTCTAATTTAATTAACTTCTCGTCTAGTAAAGCTTTTCTATCAACTACAGACCCGTCAGCAAAAATATTTAAAGACTCTAGATTGACTGGCTTTGGCTTTGCCTGGATAGAATTAAAACGATAACCTCTTAGCTTAGGTAACTTCTTTATAATATCCCTTATTTGAGGGCGTCTTTTATTACCAGCTCTAGCTGTTTGACCCTTACCTCCGCGACCAGAAGTTTTACCCCTGGTACCACCACGGCCAACTTGTCGAGCTTTCTTATTTGGGTGTTCTCTTTTAATTGAATGTATTTGCATAATTAATCTTTTTTATCTTCTACTGCTTTTGAAGATTCTTCATTTTCTAATTTTTTGGAAACCACTTGATTGTCTTTCAATTTTAGTAAAGCTTTATATGTGGCTCTAGCATTGTTTAGTTTATTTTTACTTCTTGAATTTATTTTGGCAGTAATATCTTTTAATCCAGACAAAATCAACATTTCTCTAACGGTACTTCCAGCAACTAATCCCTTGCCCTTATTAGGTTTGATTATAACACTTGAGCTGGTGTGTTTAGCTGAGACTTCATGGGGGATTGTCATATTTTTATCAACCTTAATCTTAAACATGCTTTTCTTAGCCTGGCGAAGAGATTTATTTATTGCAATAGCCGTGTCTCCCCCCTTGCCTGTTCCTAATCCTATAGAACCCTTCTTGTCTCCAATAGCCATAGCTACGGAAAAAGTCATTCTTCTTCCTCCAGCAACCACACGAGTTACACGACGGATAGAAATTATCTTTTGTTCAAAATCTGGCTTAGGTGTTTGAAAAGTTGCCTTTGGAAAACGACCGCCAGAATCTCTTTTCCCCCGAAAAGGTTGTTTGTTAAATCCGGATTTATTATTTGTTGTTTTTGTATCTGTGTTATCCATAATATTAAAAATCTAAACCGGCTTCTCTAGCTGCATCAGCTAAAGCTTTTATACGACCTGTATACTTAAAACCATTACGATCAAAAATACATTTCTTTATCTTTTTATCAAGACTAGCTTTGGCTATTTCTTGTCCGACTAATTTAGCTCTGTCAGCCTTAGATCCCTTATCTTTTTTAACATCTGAGGCCGAAACTAGAGTCTTTCTGTTTTCATCATCTATCATTTGAGCATAAATAAAATTATTTGAACGAAAGACTGAAAGACGAGGGCGATCTTTTGTTCCCCTTATCTTGGCTCTAATTTTTGCCTTTAATCTTATTCTTTTTTCTATTTTTTTATTTGCCATATACTTCTTAATTAAGCTGCTTTCTTACCTTGCTTTCGACGAATAACTTCATCTGAATAACGAAAACCTTTTCCTTTGTATGGTTCTGGCTTCTTATGAGCTCTGACAAAAGCTGTAAAATGACCAACTTGCTCTTTATCAATACCAGAAACCGTTATGTTATTTTTTTCAGCTGTAACTGTTAATCCTTTGGGTATTTCAATTTTAACAGGGTGAGAAAATCCAAGAGCTAGGTTAAGAGTATCTCCTGAAACATCAGACTTAAAACCTACTCCTTCCAAAATTAGCTTTTTGGTATAGCCTTCATTTACTCCTATGATCATGTTTTTAACATGAGAAGCGTATGTTCCCCAAAGAGCATTAACCTTTTTATCTCCTTCTTTTTGTGGAATAAAAGTGATATTTGTGCCCTCAATTTTAATATCAATCTGGCCAGGAAAACTTCTAACCAAAGTTCCTTTTGGACCTTTTATGGTTATTTCTGTGCCGTTTTGATTAACTTCTGTTCCGGCTGGAATTATTATTGTTTGTTTTCCTACTCTGCTCATATAATTACCAAATTTTAAACAAGGCTTCACCTCCAACCATTTCTTTAGAAGCTTGCTTGTCTGTTAATATTCCCTTAGGGGTTGATAAAACAACCATTCCGTAATTGCTAATTCCTTTTTTAATATCTTTAACTCCTTGGTAAACCCTCTTAGATGATTTTGATATTCTGTTTATTCCAGAAACAACCGCACGACCATCATTTTTATAAGATAGTTCAATTTCTAAGACAGGAAAACCTTTTCTTGTCTTTTTGTTAACTGATTTTAAATATCCTTCTTTGACTAAACAATCAGCAATGGCTGATTTAATTTTTGAAAAAGAAACAATCACGGTTTCGTGACCCTGAAGACTAGCGTTCTTTATCATATTAACCATGTTTGCTATTTGATCCATTTTAAAAATTATATATTTATTAATTCAATAAATTACCAACTTGATTTTCTAATACCAGGTAATGTTCCTTCGTTAGCCATCTCTCTAAAGCAAATACGACAAAGACCAAAATCTCTCATATAACCATGAGCTCGGCCACAACGAAAACAACGATTAGTCTTTCTTGTACTAAATTTTGATTTCTTTAAATGTCTTGCTATTACTGATGTTTTTGCCATAAATAAAATACTTGCCCCTAAGCTAAGCGATATCTTGTGTTTTTTCTTAAAACCTTATAAATGTCTTAAGGAGAAACACAGATCAACTTAAAAGGGACTTCCCAATACTACCAAAAAGGTTTATAAATGTCAATCAATTTAAAATTATTTTTTAAAAGGAATTCCTAAGAGCTCAAAGAAATCTAGAGCTTCTTCTTTTGTCTTGGCAGTAGTTACCATGGTGACAGCTAAACCAAAGACGTCTTTTAATTCTTCATCTCCTGTTTCTGGAAAGATTGTATGTTCTTTGATACTCATCGTTAAATTACCGATATTATCAACTATCTTTTTATCAATTCCCCGAAAATCTTTAGTTCGAGGTATAGCAACATTAATTAATTTCTCCAAGAAACCATACATTCTTGCCCCTCGTAATGTAACCATAACCCCAATAGGATCTCCGGTCCTAATCTTAAAACTAGCGATAGATTTCTTTGCGCTTTTTGTTGATGGCTTTTGCCCAGTAATTTTAGTAATTCTATCTTTGACTAAATCATTAAAATCTTTATTCTTTTTTATTCCTGAACCAGTCCCACTTGAAACAACCACCTTAACTAAACGTGGAGCAGATAAAATATTCTTGTAACCATATTTAGATTTCAAGTCTGTAAAGGATTTCTTTTCTTTTTGTTTAATTGTTTCCATATTTTAATTATATATCTTAATTATTCTCTTTTTTAGCCACATTTGAAACATCTATTGGCATAGCAATATCTATAATCTGGCTAGGGTCTCCTTTTTTCCTTGACTTATGAGCTTTCTTTCTAACATTAACCCCCTCAACTACAACCTTATTTAAGGAAGGGATAGCCTTTACAACTTTTCCTTTTTTACCCTTGTCAGCTCCGGCTATAACTATTACATTGTCTCCTTTTTTGATTTTCATATTATTATATAACTTCTTGGGCTAATGAAATAATCTTTTGATAACCTCTTTCGGCCAATTCTCTTGGAATAGGACCAAAAACTCTTCCAGCTTTTGGATCCATCTTGTCTTTTTCTAAAATAACCACAGCGTTATCATCAAAACGAATATAAGAACCATCCTTTCTACGATAAGACTTTACTGTTCTAACAACAACTGCTTGGCAAATATCTTTTTTCTTAACAGTTTTTCTTGGTTCAGCAACTCTTATAGACAAAACAACCTTATCTCCTATTGAAGCGTAGCGACGCTTAGAAGCACCAAGGATTTTGAAAACCTTACCGATTTTTCCGCCGGCGTTGTCTGTTATATTTACAATTGTTCCATCTTGAATCATATTTTTATTTAATCACTTTAAATTTCTTGTCTTTAGAAATTGGACGAGTTTCTTCTATTTCGACTATATCTCCAATTTTTTTATCATTATTTTCATCGTGAGCTTTATATTTCTTGACTTTCATTATTCTTTTACCATATTTTTTATGCTCAACAAAACGCGAAACTTTGACCACTACTGTTTTATCCATCTTGTCAGAGCAAACAACCCCTTTCAAAACCTTATTTGATTTTTTGGTTTGATTTTCCATAAAGATTTATCGTGAGATGACACGAGTATTAACTGGTAATTTAGTTCCGGCTTTTCTTAACGCTTCTTTAGCCGTAGCCTCAGGCACTCCGTCAACTTCAAATATAATTCTACCTGGTTTAATATATAAAGAATATCCCTGTAAATCTCCTTTACCTTTTCCCATACCAACCTCCGCTGCTTTTGCTGTAAATGGTCTGTCAGGAAAAATTCTAATCCACATTTTACCAATTTTTCCAAGTGTTCTAGATGTAACCTTACGGGCAGCTTCTATTTGATTAGACTTAATTCGTCCAGCAGTAAGAGCTTTTAATCCATAAGAGCCGAAGGCGACAGCTGTCCCCCTTGTATCAGCAGAAATCTTAGACATATTTCTTCGTCCTGTCTGCCACTTTCTATATTTTACTTTCTTTGGGATTAACATAATTTATTAATTTAAAAATTTTGATTCTTGTTTGAATTAGACCCACTACCGTCAGAAAAAATCTCTCCTCGGTAAATCCAAACTTTAATACCTATATCACCATAGCTCATATGTGCTTTTTCTCTTGCAAAATCAACATCAGCTCTAAATGTTTGAAGGGGAATTGACCCTCTTTTAATTTGTTCGCTTCTAGCTATTTCAGCTCCTGATAATCTTCCTCCTAAATAAATACGAGCTCCTTTAACTCCTCTAGCTGACATTATTTTATCAATAGCTTGCTTCATAACTCTTCGGTATGGCAATCTTTTCTCTAAAGCTTCAGCAATAGAACAAGCCACAATAGCGGCATCCGCGTCTGGGTTAGTAACTTCAACTATGTCAAATTTAAAATCTTCTGGCATCTCAATTTTCTTACGATGTAAAGCTTTAACCATTTCGCTTTTTATTTTAGTAACACCTTCTCCTGATCGTCCAATTATCATCCCTGGTCGAGAAGTGTGAACCATTATCTTTGTAGCTTTAGCGCTTCTCTCTATTTCAATTCTAGAAACATAAAAACCTCTTAATTTTTTTGCTAAAAACTCTCGGATAACAACATCTCCTTGAAGTAAGTCTTTGTAATTTTTATCACCAAACCAGCGTGATTTCCAATCACGGAGTGTTACTAACCTATGAGCATACGGATGGACTACTTTTGACATATATTATTTTGATTTTTTATCAGATTCGACTTTTTTAGCAACTTTTGGTTTTTTATCTTGTTCTTTTTTAACATCTATTTTTTTTTCTGTTTCTGATTTAACTTCTTCTTTAATCTTCTCTATTATTTTCTTTTCAGTCAAGGTTATAAAAACATGACTAGTTCTTTTGTTTATTCTAGAAGCGCTACCTCTTGCTCTTGGCATTATTCTTTTCAAAACTATACCCTTGTTTACAGTTATGTTTTCAACAAAAAGATCCTTAGGGTCAATTAAAGAATTATTAGAGGAAGCATTAGAGACTGCTGAGTCAACTAATTTTTTAAGTGGCAAAGATGCCCTTTTAGGCAAGGTGTCAAGTAATAAAAGAGCTTCAGCAACCCTTTTGCCTTTTATGAGTTCCGCTACAAGGCGAACCTTGCGGGGGGACTGTCTGTAATTTTTTAAAAACGCTTTCATCTGGTTAGAAACGACTTGGCCGTTTCTCTGTTTTTTTTAATAATAAATTATTTTTTCTTGCTATCTGTGGCTGTCTTGGCCGCTCTAGCGGCTGAGATTTCTGCTTCTTTCTTCTTGGCTTCTATCTCTTTCTGCATCTTTCCTCCATGTTTAATAAACTTACGAGTTGGAGAAAATTCGCCTAAACGATGACCAACCATATCCTCACTAACTAAAACCTCTATGTGATTTTTACCGTTGTGAACGCCAAATGTAAATCCAACCATTTCTGGAGAGATTACACAGGCTCGAGACCATGTTTTAATAACCCCAGTCTCTAGTGGTTTCTTACCGGCTATCTTTTGCAATAACCTTTCATCAACATATGGTCCTTTTTTAATTGATCTTGTCATCCTAAATAATACAAGCTCAAAAAGAGCTCGTGGCTTTTATATTATCAGATATAAAAATAAAGTCAACTTTTTGAGATTAACTTAAAAGAAGCTAATCAGTTTTGGGATAAAGATTAAAGATCCAACTATCCCAGCCAAAAAAGCTGAGAACAAAACAGCTCCGGCCGAAATATCTTTTATATCTTTTGCAAAAGGATGATAGTTGGGACTAGTGAGGTCAACATCTATTTCAATAGCAGTATTTAATATCTCTGCAATAATGACTATGCCAGCAGAAAAGACAACTAGTGCCCACTCTGTGGGGTTTAATTTTAATACAAAACCCATATAAACAGCCAGGACAGTAAAAAATATCTGAAGCCATAAATTATGGGTTGATCGGATCATAATTCCAAGTCCCCGCCAAGCTTTATCAGTACTTCTAATTCTTGCAATTATTGAAAACTTTTTTTTGTTTGAAATCTTGTGGTGTTTCTCCTCTTGCATATTTGTATTATATTACTCTTTTTATATTTATCAAAATAAACAATTTACCGATTAAGAAACGGCCGTCCCTTAATTTGTAAATTGTATCAGCCACAGGTCCGACCTGTGGCTAGACTATGTCCATAACTCAGCCACAGGTCGGACCTGTGGCTGGACATGTGGCCCAAATAAAAAACTTGCCCTTTCTGCGACCGCAGGAAGTGCAAGGTTTTTTAGATGTGATAGAGATTTTTATTTTTTCTTACCAACCTTTCTTCTAGCAACTATCCACATATTTGAATATTTCTTTGGAGTTCTGGTCTTCTGTCCCTTACCTGTTGGTTTACCCCATAAGCTTTTAGCTCTTCTGGTTCCTCGTCCTTGTCTACCTTCTCCACCTCCATATGGATGATCAACTGGATTCATAACAGAACCTCTAACTGTTGGTCTAATACCCTTCCAACGAGAGCGTCCGGCTTTGCCAAAATTTTGTAGTTTATATTCTGAATTAGAAACTTCTCCGACTGAAGCCCAAGCATTGTCAGGTATTTTGCGAATTTCTGTTGAAGGCATTTTGATATTAGTATAGCCCATATCATTAGCCACAACTTGTCCAAACACGCCAGCAGATCTGGCCAACTTTCCTCCATTACCTGCTTTAATCTCTATGTTATAAACAAATGTTCCGACTGGTAAAACCCTAAGAGGCAACCTGTTACCAACAGAGATTGGAGCTTTTTCACTAACAATAAAGGTATCTCCAACTTTAATTGATTTTGGAACTATAACATATCTTTTCTCTCCATCTTTATAAACAGCTAAACCAATAAAGGCATTTCTGTTTGGATCATATTCAATAGAACTAATCTTGGCTGGTATATCATGCTTGTTATACATAAAGTCTACTTCGCGATAAAGTCTTTTGTGTCCACCCCCTTTATGACGGGTTGTTATCCGGCCTTGATTATTTCGTCCAACTGATCTTTTAAAGCCTTTAGTTAAAGACTTTTCTGGTTTTTTCTTGGTCAAAACCCCACGATAAGTAACGGTTGTTTGGTGGCGTCTTGATGGACTTGTAGGTTTATATTTTTTCATATTAAGCAAATGTTATTTTATCTCCTTTCTTCAAGTGGACGACGGCTTTTTTACCCCCTTGTTTAACTCCTTTCTTTCCTTTTCGTGTTACGGTTTTGTCAGCTATTTGAGTCATTGAAACTTTAACTGGACTAACTCCATAAACTTCCTTGATAGCTTTCTTTATCTCATTCTTATTGGCATTTTTGGGAACATCAAAAGTATATATCCCTTTCTCAGCATAAAGAGCGCTTTTTTCTGTTATCCTAGCTTTCTTAATCAAAGGATGAGTCTTAGTTTTTTTGTCATTAACCTCATCTTTCTTTTCAGCTTTATTTTTTTTGGTTGTTGTTGCCATATTATTTCTTTTCTATTTTACCACCCAAAAAAGCAATACTTTCTTTAGGCTGTGAGATAATAATATACTTAAAGTTAAGCAAATCTACGGGATTAAGATTTTTAACTTCGTCTATTTCTATGTTTTTGATATTAGAAAAACTCTTTTTCAATATCTCATTTTTGGCTGGAACCGTCATAAACAAGTTTGGCTTTTTAGATCCATAAATTCTTTCAAAACCAGTAATAGAACTTAAGTCTTTAATGACAGTAGAAGCCTCTTTTGTTTTAATTTCTTTTAAGTTTAATTCTTCCAAGAAGAGAATTTGTCCTTTTTTAAATTTTTCAGACAAAACAGTAAAGAGTGCTTTAACTTTCATCTTCTTATTTATTTTTTGTTTATAGTCCTTTTCATTGCGAGGTCCATGAGCCACTCCTCCGCCAACCCAAATAGGTGATCTTTTTGATCCGTGACGAGCTCGGCCAGTTCCTTTTTGCCTCCAAGGTTTTTTCCCGGTTCCACTAACTTCTCCTCTAGTCTTAGTGTGAGCCACGGGGATTCTAGCGTTGGCTTGCATAGCTACCACAACTTGGTGAACAAGATCGGCATTCCATTTTAAACCAAATATTTCGTCTGGTAATGATAATTTACCGACAGCTTTTCCTTTTTGATTGTAAACCTCAGTCTCCAATTTATTAGAAACTTCTTTTACTTTCTTTTCGGATGGTACTTTTTTGTCTTTAGTTGTATTTTCTTTTGTTGTCATAAAATTATCCAATTACTTCCACCAGCGTTCCTCGACGACCAGGAATAGCCCCTTTAATCAATAACTGGTTATTAGCATTATCAACACCGACCACTTCAAGATTTTTTATTGTTATTCTGTCTCCCCCCATTCGGCCAGCCATCCTCATCCCCTTAGGGACTCTATTTCTCAAACCTCCACCGATAGATCCAGGCTCTCTCTCTGAGTGTTTTTGACCATGGGTCCTTGGACCGCCGGCAAAATTATGTCTTTTGACAACACCCTGAAAACCTTTACTTTTTGAAATACCAGACACCGTAACAATGTCTCCTTCCTTAAAAGCACTGACAGTGATTACATCTCCTTCTTTTATTTCTTCAATATCTCTAAACTCCCTTAGGTGCTTATAGGCTTTATTTATTCCATCTTCTTTTCCAGCCCTAGCTGAAACATGCCCCAAGTGAGCTTTTGTTGCTCGGTTTTCTTTTTGTTCTTCGTAGGCGACTTGCACGGAAGTATAGCCATCAACATCAGGATTTTTAACCTGAGTCACGACCAAAGGACCTGCTGAAATAACAGTCACCGGAACACAAGTACCATCTTCCTGAAAGCACTGTGTCATTTGCAGTTTTTTTCCAAGGATAAATTTCATATTTACATCATTTTGACATCAATATCAACACCAGACGGTAATGATAGGTTTGTCAAAGCTTCTATTGTTTTAGGGTTCGGATTTAAAATATCAATAACTCGCTTATGAATTCTTATCTCAAATTGCTCTCTAGCATTTTTGAAGACAAAAGAAGCTCGGTTTACTGTATATTTCTTAATTTCTGTTGGAAGCGGAATCGGTCCAACTATCTTAGCGTCATATCGTAGGGCGGTATCAATAATCTGCTTGACCGAAGTGTCAAGAATCTTATTCTCGTAGGCTCTAACTCTAATCCGCAGTTGAACGACCGCATCTTCTTTACCCTTTTTAGGTTTTGTAACTTTTGTTGTTGGCATAATTGAGTTGTAAAGTTTATAAAGTCAAAAGTTTGTAAAGCTAACAGAAACTGAAAAACCTTATAACTTTTTCAACTTTATTAAACTCCCTTTTATTTGATGATCTTAGTAACAACTCCAGCTCCGACAGTTTTACCTCCTTCTCGGATAGCAAAGTGCATTTGTTCTTCCATGGCTACTGGGTTAACTAGTTTAACTGTTAGAGTAACATTATCTCCAGGCATAACCATTTCTGTCCCTGCTGGCAAAGATGCTTCTCCAGTTACATCTGTTGTTCTAACATAGAATTGAGGCTTATATCCAGTAAAGAATGGAGTGTGGCGACCACCTTCCTCTTTCTTTAAGACATAAACATTACATTCAAATTCAGAGTGAGGAGTAACTGTTCCTGGTTGAGACAAAACTTGTCCTCTATTAACATCTTCTTTCTTTGTTCCGCGAAGAAGGATACCGGCATTATCTCCAGCCATACCTTCTTTCAAACTTTTATTGAACATTTCTATTCCTGTAACTGTTGTTTTGGTTGTTTCTTTAATTCCAACAATTTCAACTTCATCTCCAACATGGATAATTCCTCTTTCTATTTTTCCAGTAACAACAGTTCCTCTTCCTTCAATTGAGAAAATATCTTCTATTGGCATTAAGAAAGGTTTTGAGGTGT
Source organism: Minisyncoccota bacterium (assembly GCA_035355875.1). GTDB lineage: Bacteria > Patescibacteriota > Minisyncoccia > Phycocordibacterales > UBA9973 > UBA8515. The sequence goes on along the minus strand of DAOQRR010000003.1, from coordinate 1,806 downwards.
CTCTCTCTGGAACAGGAATATAAGAATCAAGGGCTTCTACTAATTCTAGTATTTTCTTTGCCCATTCATCATTATTATCAGCTGATTCTAATGCTTTCAAAGCAGATCCTCTAATAACAGGAGCTCCAGCTCCATCAAAACCTTGGCTTGTTAGAAGTTCGCGAACTTCTTCTTCAACTAAGTCAATCATATCTTTGTCGTCAACCATATCACACTTGTTTAAGAAGACAACAATCTTAGGCACATTAACCTGCTTAGCTAAAAGTATGTGCTCTCTTGTTTGAGGCATAACTCCATCAGTTGCAGCCACAACAATAATGGCTCCATCTGTTTGAGCAGCTCCAGTAATCATGTTTTTAATGTAGTCAGCGTGCCCAGGCATATCAACGTGAGCATAGTGACGATTAGGAGTCCAGTACTCACTATGAGAAAGAGCTATCGTTATTCCACGAGCTTTTTCTTCTGGAGCGTTATCAATTTCTTCAACTCCTTTAATTTTAGCACCAAAACCTTCCCCTTGTCGGGATAAGGTATTTAAAATAGCCGCAGTTAAAGTGGTTTTTCCGTGGTCAACGTGACCCATAGTTCCCACATTTACGTGTGGCTTGTCTCTGTTAAATTCTTCTGCCATATATTTTTATTGGTTGATAATTAGAATAAAGATTACGAGAAACCTTCTTTATTCACACTACCAACATAAATTATTAATAATTAGCGTAAAACGCAGTTGCAACTTATCTTATACAAATATCAAGATATTGTCAACAGCTCACACGCTTAATCATATAGTATTGATAATTGGATAAATAAAATTTAAAAAGTTTGACCTTGATATTGCTAACTAAAAGGAAAAGAGGATGCCCCCAAAAGACTATTGATGTCCTTTCTCTTTTCTCACATCGCTAAAAAAGATTGATTTATTCTGTTTAGTTTTTATTATTAAAAGAAGGTAGCCCCTTTTCTTTTTTAGACAACATTAATAAAACTTCAAGATTATCGGCCTTAGAAAACTTGTTTTTTTTCTTAAGTCCGCACTTTAAGCAACGGTGAATAATTATATATCCGCCGTTTCTTATTTCAAAGTCTTCCGGAATCATTAACCCATGACAATTAGACAGACGATCTCCGGGGTTTATATCTACGTGTTTACTATACAAGCAAACTGGGCAATGGTTGGTATAGCCATTCCCCTTAACTTTTGTTCCACAATTTTGACAGACAAAATCTTCTTTTTTTCGTTGAAATTTTTTCATTTTATTTATCTTTGTTAAATAGCTAGTTTTTTTCTTACATATTCAAGTTTTATTATACAACATATTATAAAAATAGTAAATATCTTAAATGTTTTGATCTTCTTTGTGCCCAACCTAAAAATAAAACCTTGAGATTTTATAACACCAGATTCGCAGATGTTGAGCTTTTTGTCCCTTGTTTAAATTTTCTATTAGGCTAACCCAACTTTTTTAAATAAGAGGTGATAAAATTTTTTATATCACCACGGCTATCAAGCCACAAACTGTTTGCTATCTTTAATTTTTCTTTTAAATCAGAATAAAATAAGCACTCCTCTCCTTGTAATATTTCTCTGAACTGTGGCAAGTTAAGAACAATAACATTAAAAATTTCTGAAAGTTCCCATAAAACCCCTTTGTTTTTATCTAAATCTTTTGTTTCTTCTTTTAGAAAAGAATCACAGTAATCAAAAAAAATAAAATGCAACAACTCATGAAAAACAACCTCCAATTTGTTTTTATTATTTCTTTTGTAAAATATTTGAAACTTTTTTTCTTCTAGGTACCGAGGGTT
>DAOQRR010000002.1:0-22080 GCA_035355875.1 Minisyncoccota bacterium | reverse complement strand
TATTATTGCCTTTATGATGGTGGCTATCATGGCCGCCGGATTAATAATATCGGTTAGAACATTTCGTGATAAAACATACGAGATGACTCCCCTTTTTGAAACTTTCAAATACTTAAGAACAAAAAGAAATATGTTTGCAGTTGTTGCTATTAATTTCTTGCTACAATTTTTCTTCGCTTGGATGGTTGTCTATACACCCATTCATCTACATGAACATATCGGACTAGACTGGGGAAGTATTGGAATTATATTTACCGTTATGTTAGCTCCTTTTGTCTTTTTAGGATTTCCTATTGGCCACATAATTGATCGTAAAAAAATTAGAAAAAGAAGCCTACTTTATATTGGTTTTGGGGTCACCATCCTCTCTACCGTCTTAATCTCTTTTATCTCAACTCCAAATGTCGTCCTCTGGGCAGTTGTTTTGTTTATTACAAGAATAGGAGCCAGTATTATCCAAACCACTTCTGATATATATTTCTTTTCCCACACACAAGAGGAAGATGCTAATCTATTAGGAATATTTAGAAATATGAACCCAGCGGCTTATATTATCTCCCCTATCCTAGCCACTTTGTTCTTCTTAGTTTTTCCTTTTAAATATTTATTCTTAGCGCTAGGAGTTGTTTTGCTATTTGGCTTTTACTTTATTCCTAGATTAGCTAAGAAGAAAAAAGAAGCCGATAGATTTCAAGCCCCATTTTCTGAGCCACTTTTAACAAATGAAAATAACATACCCAATCAGAATAAATAAATATTTAGCAACCTTAAACTACTCAACTAGAAAAGGAGCTGATGAGCTAATCAAAAAAGGCTTAGTTTTTATTAATGACAAAAAAGCTCTTTTAGGAGATCAAGTTCAAAAAAATGATAAAGTCTTAGTCAAAAAAGATATTAATCAAAAAGAGTTAGTTTATTATGCTTATAATAAGAAAATAGGGATATCAACTAACAAGGACTCAAAAAGCAAAAGTATTTTAGATGTTACCAAGTTCCCGACCAAGGTTTTTCCTATTGGTCGGTTAGACAAAGATTCTCATGGATTAATTATCTTAACCAACGATGGGAGAGTTACCGATAAACTACTATCTCCCCGCTTTAAACACGAAAAAGAATATGTTGTTAAAGTAGAGCCAAATTTTTCAGATAAATTTATGGAGTTAATGTCAAATGGTGTCCATTTTGATGGCTATCTAAGTAAAAAATGTAAAGTCACAAGGAAAAATAAAAACACATTTTTCATTACTCTAACCGAAGGTAAAAAGAGACAAATTAGAAGAATGGCTGAAGCCTTACACCATAAAGTCTTGGACCTAAAAAGAATAAGAATAATGAATATTCTTTTAGGAAACACTAAAGAAGGAGAATATAGGGTTATTGATGGGGCGGAATTAAAAATATTTTTAGAATCTTTAAATATAATAAATAGAAAATAAAAATCCGACAATGTCGGATTTTTATTTTCTATTTAGCTATATATGGGAGCAAGCCCATAAAACGAGATCTTTTTATTGCTAAAGATAGCTTTCTCTGGTTCTTAGACGTTACTCCAGTCCTTCTTCTAGAAAGGATTTTAGCAGAAGGAGAAAGAAATCTTTTCAATAATTCAGTATCTTTATAGTCAATATGTTTAATATTGTTTGATGAAAAATAATCTTGCTTCATTTATCTTGTTAGTTTTTAATTAATAATCTTTCAATTAGAAAGGAATATCCTCAACATTTATCTGCTCATCTGGGTATTCTATTGTTTCTAACTCCTCTTTATCATCCTCGCTAGCGTTAGCTTTCGGAGCAGAACTTGCTTCTGTTCTATTGCTACTATTAGTTCCAAATTGAACCCGGTCAGCGATAACTTCTGTTCTATATTTCTTAGTACCAGTGGCTTGGTCATCCCAAGACCTTGTTTGCATCCGACCCTCAACCATAACCTGTCTTCCTTTTTTCATATATTGAGCCACGATCTCAGCTTGTCGGCCAAAGACAACAATGTTATGAAAATCAGCGGCTTCTTGCTTCTCGCCATTTTTATCTTTCCAAACACGATTAGTTGCCACAGAAAAAGAGCAGACATTTATTCCAGACGGTAGAGCTTTTAGTTCGGGGTCTCTAGTTAGATTCCCTATTAGAAATGCTTTGTTTAAATACATATTTATTTAATGAGCTAAAATAATTAAATCTTGAGCTCTTATTATAGTAATAATTTCTACCATAAATACTATAACAATCTTATGACAATTTAACAAATTATTGAAATTAAGAAACAAGTGCGTCTATTTCTTTATCAATAGTCTCTTCGTCAATTGGCACAGATTCTTCTTTCTCAGTTTTTAGCGTTATTTTCTTTTTAGCTCCATCTTGTCTTGAGTAAGATTTTTTAACAGACATTGTGTTTTCTCTAACTGTTTTAATTAAGATAAAACGAATTAACTTTTCGTCTTTATCTAACATCTCTTTAATGGTTTTAGCTTGACTTGGAGTAGTTTCAAACTTAACCCAGCCAAAATAAGCGCTATTAAACTTTTGTTTCTTGTTGTCAATCAAGCGACTCATTTCATAAGCTAAATCTATAAACTTAGGAAATTCTTCTGAAATAAAAGAAGCCCCATTGCTTGATAAATTATCTTTAAGGGTGGTAACTTCCCCGCCAACATTTTCTTCTGCAATTGTTGGAACAAGCAGATATCCAACCTCGTAGATATCAAGACGAGATTCTACTTCTTCGTTGCTATTATCTTCTATTTTTTTCTTAGCCATTATGTTGTTAATCAAATAATAATAAAATATCTTGCTACGGACCTTTGTATCCTTACTTCAGGGTAAGGATAAACAAGACAAGCATCATATTAACAGAAACTGATTAATAAGTCAAAAAAAGATTACACTAATTTGTAACCTTAGTATAGAAAAATAGAGTCTAACCCTCTTTTTGTTTGGTTCTAAGTTCTATCATTATATCAATTCCGCGACCGCGAATTTGATATAATCCTTCCTTTATTTGCTTGCTTGTATTTTACCATTTAAGAGACGATCGTCTCTTAAATGGTAATCCTTCTTACCACCCCATATAGACAAATATAAATATTAAGTCGCCATAGAAACTAAATATTAAACAACGCCCGAGCGTTATCCACTATTTTTTCGGCCAAATCATTTTCTTCCAGCCCTTTGATTTCAGCTATTTTTCTAACAATTTCTCTAACATAAAGTGGTTCATTCCTCTTGCCACGATAAGGAACGGGTGCCACATAAGGACTATCCGTATCTGCAAATATCTTATCTAGTGGTATTTCTTTGATTATTTTTTCATAATCTATAGTCCTTGGGTTATTTTTCTTGGGGGGATATGTTATAACACCAGCGAATGAGATATAAAAACCAAAATCTAAAAAATCTTTAGCATCTTTTTCTGTCCCTGCAAAAAAATGGATAACACCTTTAACTTTGGAGTATTTCTTAAGAAGATTTAGGGTGTCTTGATAGGCACTACTGTCTAGGTCTTCTTCGCTATCTCTAATGTGAAGCATTAAGGGCAAGTTGAGCTCATTAGCTAATTTTATTTGTTCAATAAAAACTTCAGTTTGTTTTTCTTTGTCTTCTTTCTTTAAGTGAAAATAATCTAGCCCGCATTCTCCGACAGCAACAACCTTACCTTTCTTTGAAAGCTCTCTGTATTTATCTTTATCAAATATTTCCGCTTCGATTTGGGTATCTTTGTTGTAAACACCAAGCTCGTCTTGATCTACATAAGATGAAGTTGTGTGGGTGGGGTGAAGTCCGATAGTAGCATAAACCCCCTCTTTATATAAATTAGAAATTTCTACAGCTCTCTCTGATGTATCAAATTGAGTCCCTATATTAATTAACCAAGTCTTATTCTCTAAAGCTCTATTTATTACATCCGTCCTGTCTTCATTAAAAAGAGCAAAATTAGTATGAGAATGAATATCTATATATTTAGGCATATACTCTTAAAAACAATGGGTTTTCTGGCTTTTTGTTTTCCTTAATTAGCTTTTGTATTTTGATTGATGTCTCGGGCAAGAGAGGTTCTATGGCTTTAGCGTTCTTGTATAGATTAAACAAAAGATAATAAACATCTTTCTCGGCTTCTTTAGGGTTAGCCTTATATTTTTTAAACGGTTCGGTTTTTCCAATGTATTCATCTAAGCCTCTTAATTCTCCCCAAATCTTATTTATAAATTTATTTATGTCAAAATTTTCTAACTCTAAGACGGGCTCTGTAAAATACTGATAATCTAAATCTTCTGGGGACAATTTAACATCATAATTAATTGCCATAGTCATTATTCTACTGACCAAGTTCCCTAATCCATTAGCTAACCCAGAATTATAAGCCTCTTTAAATCTCTCAATCGTAAATGGACTATCTTCAAAACTACTAATCTCTTTTAAAATAAAAAATCTCAAAGCATCAGTTCCATAGTCTGAAACAATATCTCTAGGGTCAAAAGAATTTCCAAGAGACTTAGACATTCTGACTCCTCCTTCTCCTGTTACAAAACCATTAATAACTATCTGTTTTGAATTAGGTAAACCCGCTGCCATAAGCATAGCTTGCCACATTGCACTCTGAAAACGAAGATTGTCTTTACCACAATACTGAGTTGGGTTTCCTAAAAGCCAATATTTCTTAAATTTTTGAGATGCTTCTAACTTGTCTATTGTATCAATACCATCTTCGGCTAAGGTTGAAATATAATTAACTAAAGCATCAAACCAAACATACATCACCTGGCTGTCATCTCCCGGCACGACTATCCCCCAGGGCATCTTTTCTTTCAGTCGTGAAATTGAAAAATCTTGCAATCCATTTTTAATAAAATTTTTAATCTCATTAAAGCGGAAATCAGGAACAACAAAAGAAGGATTATCATCATAAAAGTCTAGGAGTCTCTCTGAAAAATCTTTATACTTGAAAAAATAATTTTCTTCTTCTATTATCTTTAAATCCATATCTGGATGATCTTTACAGTGCCCATTTTCTATCTCCGAGTCAGATTTTTCACTCTCACAACCAACACAATATTTGGCTTTATACTTCTTCTTGTAAATATAACCATTGTCACTAACTTTTTGCCAAAAACTTTGAGCAATTTTTAGGTGCTTATCATCGGTTGTTCTTATAAAATTAACTTCATCCATTAAATTAAATATTTTAACCTGCTCTTTGAAAACACTAAAATTTTTATCTAAAAAATTCTGAACCGGAAGACCTTGCTCTTTTGCTTTGTCGTATATTTTTAAACCGTGCTCATCAGTTCCTGTGTTAAAATAAACATCATAGCCTAAAAGTTTCTTGTAACGAGCAATCGCGTCAGCTCTAATAAACTCAAGAGCATGCCCCATATGAAGAGGGGCATTAATATAAGGTAATGTGGTCGTTAAATAAAAGATATTATTCTTTGCTTTTTTCTTACTAAAAAATTTAAGCATAATTTTATTTAAATTTACAAACCTTCTTAATTTCTTTCTCAACTAAATTAGGGCCGACAATGGCTAAGTTCAAATTATCGTTTCTGAAAATCTTTTGGGCTAATTTTTTAATATCTTCTTCAGTTACGCTTTTTATCTCTTTTATTTGCAAGGGTAAAGAAGTGCTTTCGTTTAATAACAATTCATTGGTCCCATAAAAATAAGCAATGTCATCAGATGACTCTAGCCCCATTTTTAAACGACTAATACGGATAGTTTTGGCCTTGTTGAGTTCTCTTGGGCTAATGCCGTCGTTGGCAATTCTCTCACATTCTTTGAGAATTTCTAAGACTACTTCTTTTAGACGACCATTATTTACCCCAGCTCTAATATTAAGATAACCACAATCTTTTTGAGTGCTAGATCCAGCTGAAACATAATAAGCTACCCCCATCTCTTCTCTAAGTTTCAGAAAAAGTCGAGAGCTCATACTTCCCCCTAAGATACTAGCAAGCAAAAGGGCCTTGGATCTGTTCTTTTTATCTCTATATGAAAAAGTCCTAAACCCAAAAGAAATATGAGTTTGGTCTGTTTTTTTATTCTTGGTTTTAATTTGTGTTCCTTTTTGGCTTTCTTTTGTTTTTACTGCTTTTAATCCTTTTGATACTGGGATATTCTTAAAACTTTTTTCTATCTCCTTAAAGACCTCTTTTTTGTCAATCTTACCAGCCACTACAACTAATGTCTTTTCAGCGACATAATTCTTCTTCTTGTAATTAATAATATCATTCCGAGTCATCTTTTTAATGTTTTCTTTTGTTCCAGCGATAGACCTACCGGCAGGTTGATCTCCATACAATAATTTTTCAAGTAACTCCGATACTTGGTATTGGGGTAAATCCTCATACATATTGATTTCTTCAATAACAACACCTTTCTCCTTTTCTATTTCTTTTTCTGGAAAAGTTGAATTTAAATAAATATCTGAAATAACATCAAGCATCTTAGAAAAATTCTTTGAGTCACCCTTAGCATAATAAGTGGTCATCTCATTGCCGGTTGAAGCGTTATTAATACTCCCCATCCTGTCAAATTCTTCACTTATTATTTTAGAGCTTGGTCTCTTTTTTGTTCCTTTAAAATGTAAATGCTCCAAAAAATGAGAAACTCCGTTATTATCTTTGTTTTCGTGGTTACTGCCAGTGGCCGTCATGACCATAACAGAAGCAGTTGGATTATTTAGGACTGGTATAGCGAGTGCCCTAAGTCCATTTTTGTATGTTTTTTTGTAAATTTTAATCATATAGTTAGATATTATCATATTTTAGACTAAAAATAAAAAGCTATAATTTATTATAGCTCTTTATCTTTTGAGAAAATAAAATATTATAATCTTTCTTTTATATAATGAATGAGTTCATCTTTCTTGATTCTTTCTTGATTTCCCGTATCTCTATCTCTTATTGTCACTGTTTCATCTACTAAAGTATCAAAATCAACAACAATACACCATGGTGTTCCAATTTCATCTTGCCTTCTGTATCTTTTACCAATATTACCATTGTCGTCCCACATGACTCGTCCAAATTCATCTTTCAATTGTCTATAGATCAAATGAGCTTGTTCTCTTAATTCAGGCTTATTCTTTAAGAGAGGAGAGACGGCACAAATTACTGGAGCAATTGATGGTTTAAAAGACAGATAAGCTCTACCTTCTTTCCCTTGTTCATCTTCTTTATAATTACTCAATAACAAAGCCAGTATTATTCTTTCTAATCCAAACGAAGGCTCTATAACATGTGGAATTATTTTTTCCTTCGTCTCTTCATCTAAATAAAATAGATTGTGCCTCTTTAAATCAAAATCTGTTCTATAAGCTAACCCAAAAAGTTCTTTCTGCCCAAAAGGAAATTCAAATTCAACATCAACTGTTCTTTTAGAATAATGCGCTAAACTATCTTGGTCTATCTCTACTAGGTGGATCTTGCCATCATTTAGTCCTATTTCATCTATCCACTCCATTGTTTCATCTTTCCAATAATCAAAATACTTTTCCCAGTCTGATGGTTTAATGAAATATTCTATTTCCATCTGCTCAAACTCTCTCACTCGGAATATAAAATCTCGGGGGGTAATCTCGTTTCTAAAAGCCTTACCAATCTGAGCAATACCGAAAGAAAGTTTAGGGTGAAATGAATCAACGATATTTTTAAAATTAACAAATATGCCTTGAGCAGTTTCAGGTCTTAAGTAGGCTGTTGCTGACGAGTCTTCTAACGCCCCAATTTGAGTCTTAAACATCATATTGAAAGACTTTGGTTCTCCAACCTTAGAACCACAAACATCACACAAACCAGGTTCCCTGAGGGCATCAGCTCTAAAACGACGGTGACATTTTGTACACTCAACTAGTGGGTCTGTAAAAGTATCCACATGCATAGAGGCTTTCCAGACCTGTTGATTCATCAAAATGGCGGCATCTATTCCATACATATCTTCTCTTGACTCAACAAATTTTTTCCACCAAGAACTTTTAATATTGTTTTTTAAGGTTACTCCGAGTGGGCCATAATCCCATGTTCCAGCTAGCCCCCCATATATTTCTGAACCTTGGTATATAAAACCTCTTCTTTTAGAAAGAGATATAATTTTTTCCATTAAAATATCATTTTCCTCTTTTTTCATATATTTTTATCTTATCACCTTACCACTAATTTGTTTATAATTTGGATCATTTCTCAACTCTGTTGTAATTCTACCAAAAGAACTCTCTATTTCAGTTTTTGTGAAAGAATCTACCCCAGTCAGTGTTATCTTTTCCATCAAGGTTGGAATTTCTCCAACTTGTGTTAATGACGGTCTTATTTTTATGACAAAAGAAACTTCTCTATTTTCTTTAATTCCTGTATATGGTTTAACTGCCCCAATATTCCAGATTATTTCTCGGCTAGCTTGGTTATAAGTTATATTTTCAGACGATCCTTCCACGGGTCCAACCCAACTAACATAAAAAGGCAAAACTGAAACTGCTTTAGCCAAAGATAGCGAGTTAGCAGAATTTGATAATGTCCAAGAAACGATATAAGAAGTTTCATCGTTGGCCTTAGGGGGAACTTGTCCGTTGTAATAAAAAGCAGAAGATGCTATTTGAAAATCTGTCTTTAGCCTAACCACTTTTTCTAAGAAGTCATTTAGCATCTTATAATCATAGCCCGAGGAAGATTGGCGTCCGCTAACACTAACTTTTATGTTAACCGTTGGCTCTTTGAATGCATCATCAATTAGTCCTATTAATGAATTAGTCCTAAAACTAAACTTTGAAGAACCACTTTGGCTAGGCTTGATTTGGGCTAATCTTGAATCTGTACTCTTGTTAAAGAAAATCTGGTTTTTTGTTGAATCGTAAAAACCATTTCCAGTTGAAACACTATCAACATCTATAACATTCCCAGATAAGCTAACAATTATTTCTGTATCAGAAATCGGGTCAAAAGAATTATTTTGCCAATCAATAGAAACTTCAACTTCGCTCCCCCCGGAAACAGAATTTTCCTCCTGATCTACCCCATTAATTAATATTTTGGTATTGAGAAATGGCTTACCAATTAAAATACTTTGCATTATAGAAGAATAATTCACATCAATAACAAAAGGGGTTGTTTCTTTGGATGTCCCAGCATAGGCATGAAAGACTTGGTTGTCCCCTTCTGCCCCAACTATTTTTCCTTTAATCTCAACAACTAGTGGCTCTTCTTTGGTTAAAGAAGATAAGCTCCAAACAGAATCCCCAACATCTGATTCTGGCGAAGTTGAATCAATAATAAAATTGTTCGGATAATTAATCTTTAAAATGGGATTCTCTGTCGGCAAAGAAGTATTTAGAGTTGTAGTAAATTTTAATATTATGGGCTGACCTGAAACTGCTGTATTGGGAGATTCAACTGATAAAGACAAAGGGGCATCGCTAATTGTTACTGGATAATATATCTCTTTAGAAAAAACAGCATTTGATCCCTCTGGGTGATACTCTAAACCCACTCTAACATTAGTAACTGATTTTTCCTCACCAAAAAGCCTGACCTTAACATTACGAACAATTCTTTCCCCAGGATTAATAACTCCAATATTATCTCTTGGTAATCTCTCTATATTAGACCAATCATTTAATGCTCCCTTGGGATATTCTATAGATAAATAAGTAAATTCTAGCTTGGCATTATTATTGTTAACAACAGCTATCTCTAAAAATAATTCTTCTCCAGCTTTGGTAAAAGAATTACCAACTACTTGTATATTTATCTTTTCGTTAGAAACAATTGTTTTATCATTAGCTAAAAAATTATAGCCAGCATAAATAATGGCCCCCACAAAAAAAACTAAGGCAACAATAAAAAATTTTTTGAAAGCAGAAACTGGTGGTCTTCTGAATTTTATTTTTTTGTCTTCTTTTTTCTCTTCTTCCTGCCAATCTTCCTTAACATCATAATTAACTGGATGTAAAATTCCTTCTCTGGCCTTATTTAATTTATGACCCTTGGTGTCATATAAATTCCTTTTTAAATCTTCTATTTTACTTTTTTCTTGGGGAGTCATAGATTTATTATATCACAATTGGCTTTGGCTCAAAGCTTCATTGATGCTAGAGATAATTACTTTTCGGTCTTTTAAAATATCATCCAGTTTATCTATTTCTATTTTACTATCAACATATTTAGATATTGGAGGGGTATTTTCAATGTATCCTAAATCTTTCAATATTCGCAAAACAATAATCGTCTCAATGGCTTTTATATTATTTGGATTAATATTGTCTTTGTCTAGGAAATTGAGCATAAAGATTAAATCTTCAAATATTTCATCATTTTGACTTTCAGCAAAATTAAATCTTTCTAATAATTTAAATATCCGAGAGACCAAAGTAAGACTATCCTTGTTTAGTCTTATTTTAGGATAAATATTTATACTTTTAGCTGAAGTCAGTCGCCAAAAATCTTTACCCCGAACTAAATCAATATGGGCATAAGAAAAAAGTTGTAAAGAAAATCTTAGCTTGGATTTATTCAGTCTGATGCCTTGCGCCATGGCCCTAATCAAACCCATCTCTTTAGTATAAAGAGTTAATATTTTATTGGCCTCACCTAAATCTCTAGAGCCAATAACTAGTCCATGAGTGTGATAAATATGATGCATAAGAATTAACTAACCAATAGTTTAATTAAAAAAGTATATTGGTCTATTTTAATTTCTTGACCTCCGTTTTGCTTAAAAATAATTTCTTTAGCTACTACCATCTTCTCTAGCGCATCTCTAAATTTATCAATCAATTCTTGCCCGTCTTCTGTTGTCTCAATTTCTAGGGTAATTTGATCATTTGGGTTTAAACCTTCCTTCTTTCTGATATCTTGAATAGCTCTAACCAACTCTCTATAGTTACCCTCTTCTTTTAATTCGGGTGTTATTTCTGTATTAAGGATAACATCTAGTTCATTCCCCTCATCAAATTTAACATCTTTAATGTTTAATTCTTCCTTTATAATATCAATGTAATCCTGCTTAAACTTATATTTTTTAACGATAATCTCAGATAGCGGTTGACGAACCGCAATGCTCGCTTTTTGTCTAGCTTGTAACCCTAGGGTCACAACTTCTCTTACTTCAGCCATTTCTTTAATAACATCCTGGTTAAAGAGATTTAATTTAGGCCAAGAGGATAGATGAATACTTTCTTCATCTACCCCCTTAATCTTTAGTTTTTGCCAAATATCCTCTGAGGCAAATGGAGCAAATGGGGCCATTAATTTAACTAGATTTTTTAATATAAAATACAGGGTCTTTTTAGCTTCTTGGTTTCCCTCCTTAATCCTATCTCTGGAGCGTCTTAGGTACCAAGTTGAAAGATCATCAATAAATGTTCTCATTAATCTAACGGGTTCCATCAATTTATAATTCTCCACACTAGCTGTAACCATCTCGGTCAATTCAGACAACCGAGAAAGAATCCAATTATCTAGTGGATTAGTGCTTTTCGGTAATTGATTATTTTCATCTTCCTTATTTCTATAAAGCTCATAAAAAGCCAGAACATTGTATAGTAAATTGAAAAACTTATTATTAATTTCTGAAACATACTTCTCGTCAAAGTTCTTTGGTTCACCCGGTTGGTTAACTGAATACATCCAAAGCCTTAAACTATCTACTCCATATTTATTCATCATAATCCACGGGTCAACTACATTACCCAGAGACTTAGACATTTTTTTACCATTAGCATCTAGCAACAAGCCAAGACAAATAACATTTTTGAAGGCTTTTCCTTTACTCATTATATTTCCTACGGCGTGCAGGGTATAAAACCAACCCCGTGTTTGGTCTATCGCCTCGCTAATAAAATCAGCTGGGTAAGCAATGTCTTTTTTACTAAATGGATAATGCTCTTGGGCAAAAGGCATTCCTCCTGAATCAAGCCAAACATCCATAACCTCTTTTGTCCTTTCTAACCTTTCTCCACACTGACAATACAACGGATACTCATCTATATATGGTCGGTGTAAATCAAGCTCATAATTACTATTATGAGGCAGTGGCTTAAAATCAAATTCTTTTACTTCTGCATTTTGTAAGAAACCTAAAGTATCATCTTGGCTAGATGTTTCTTCAAAAGACAGCCCTTGAGCTATAAAGTTTAGAGCCTTAGTGGCACAGTGGTGACCTACAATTAAAATATTTTTATTTTGATAATTAGAATCTGTGTCATAGATAAAATCTCCAACTCTTTTAACTAAGTCAGAAAAACTTTCTCCATCTCCATTACTATCAAATGGCCGATCTATGAAATCATAATCATAAAATTGTTTAAAATCTGTTTTATCTTGTCCCTCAAATTGCGAACTTATTCTTGCTTCACCAATTCTTTTATCGTAAATTATTTTATCTAGAGGATAATTAATCTGTCGACAAACAATTTCGGCTGTTTCTTTTGCTCGAAGATAAGGGGAAGAAATAATTATATCTATTTTTTCTAACGGTCTTTTCTCTAAACTTTCTTTTATTTGCTTACGGCCAACATCTGTTAGTGGTTGGTTCTGGTCATCTCCTAAAACCTTATCGCTAATATTATTTTCCGCTTGTCCGTGCCTCATAATAAAATAGCGATTATCTGATTTCTTAGTTCTCTCTTTCAGTTCAGCCAAACTACCAACCACCGCTTTTTTGCCACACGAAGGGCAACTCCAAACAGGTAGAGGTGTTCCCCAATATCGCTCTCTTGAAATAGCCCAATCTTTAATTTCCTTTAGCCACTCTCCAAATCGTCCTTCTTTAATATAACTTGGTTCCCAGTTTATATCATTATTTTCAGCCAACATCCTGTCTTTTAATTCTGACATCTTGATATACCAAGACTCTCTAGCGTAGTAAATTAAGGCTGTTTTGCAACGCCAACAGTGGGGATAGGAATGTTCTTGTTTTTCTTTCTTGTAAAGTAAATCTCTACCAGCTAATTCTTTAATTATATCAACAGCTAAATCTTCGTCACGAGCAAATCTACCAGCCAGAAGGTCTGTTCCTTCAATAAAACGGCCGTCTAGTCCAACTAGGTGATATTTTGGTAATCCAACCTTATTACCTAAATCAAAGTCGTCTTGTCCATACATTGGAGCAATATGAACAACTCCCGTCCCGTCTTCTGTTGTCACAAACGAGGCCTCATATATCTTATAAGCATTTTCTATTTTTGTTTCTTCTTCTTTGCTAATTAATTTTTTGGTATATGGATAAAGGGGTTCATATTTTAAACCGACTAAATCTTGACCCTTCATTTCTTCTACTAATTCATATTCTCCATCTAAAACTGACAGCCGGCTTTTAGCTAATATTAAGAAATTATCATTTTGCTTTATTTTTACATAATCTATTTCTTTACCAACAGCCAAAGCAACATTAGAAGGCAATGTCCAAGGAGTTGTTGTCCAAACCAAAATAGAAGTTTTGTTATCTATTTTAAATTTAACATAAACAGTAATATCTTTAACATCTTGATAACCCAAAGCTAACTCATGCGAGGAAAGACCTGTCCCACAACGAGGACACCATGGAACAATTTTGTAATCCTTATAAAGTAAATCCTGTTTTTCGGCTTGTTTAATAATATTCCAAACCGATTCTATGTATTTGTTATGATAAGTAACATAAGGATTTTTTTGATCTACCCAAAAACCAATTCGGTCTGTAAACTTATGCCACAAGTCAATATAACCCCAAACGCTTTTTTTGCATTCTTCGTTAAAGTGGTCTATCCCATAACTTTCTATTTCTTTTTTAGATTTAAGACCAAGCTTTTTCTCGGCCTCAATTTCAACTGGTAAGCCGTGAGTGTCCCAACCCCCTTTTCTAGCTACATGATAACCCTTCATTGTTTTGTAACGCAAAACAGCGTCCTTAAAAGCTCGAGCTTCTAGGTGATGCAATCCAGGCTTGCCGTTAGCTGTTGGAGGGCCTTCATAAAAAATATATTCTCCCTCTTTTGATTCTTTCTCTAAACTTTTTTCGAAAATTTTATTTTCCTGCCAAAAAGAAAGAATTTCCTCTTCTCTTAGAGCACTAGCTGATTTATTTTTTTCTTCTTCTTGATTCATTTTTATTGATTGTTGTTTTTAATTAAACTTTTAAATAAAAACCCGTCCTTATATAATAATTTTTTATTATATAAGGACGGGTTTCTCCGTGGTACCACCTTATTTCCCCGATATGGGCTTATTTAACAGCTTTTTCGGGCTTACCCGCTAGGTTCTACTCTCTTTACAGATTTCTTCCTAGAGCCTTCTTGATAAAACAAGAGAAGAAGTGATGGCTTCTTGTGACCAAGTTAAATTATAGCACAAATACTCTTTTGTTCAAAGCTAAAATAAGCCCATAGAAAAATATCCGCGTTTTTTGAAACAATAATCTTTGTAGTGAGGCTACATAGCTAATAGCCACGCAAAGAATAGTTCCACAAAAGAGGCTAGCTCGAGCGACGGCGAAGAGTCTTTGAGCAAAATTTTTAGCAAAAAATTTTGCGTACTCTTTTGTGGAAGCTATTCTTGGAGTGGCTGATATCACATATTGAAAAGGTCGGACCTTTTTGACGATAACCCTGAAGCGAGGCGAGATAAATTAGCAAGGACTGTCCTTGCTAGTTGGTTTTTGCTAGTTATTATTATTACATTTTGTCTGGGATTTTAATCCCGAGTAGATATAGCCCGTTTTTCATTGTTTGATAAAAAGATTTAACTATTTTTAAATCATATTCCATACAATCATTTTCTTCTGCTAAAATTTTAGTTTGTCCATAAAAAACATTAAATGAACCGGCTAGCTCAGTTAAATATTTAACTATATGATGAGGCTCTAAGTTAATATATGATTTTTCTACAATTTCGGGGAATTGGTATAATGTCTTTTCTAAAAAACTAACTTCTCTTCTAGTGTTTTTTCTTTTTGCTAAATCAAAAGTTTTTGATTTTTCTAAAATTGAATTTGCTCTAACGGCTGTATATTGTAAATATGGACCCGAGTCCCCATCAAAAGAAATTGATTTATCAAAATCATATATTATGTCTGCCCCCAAATGAGACTTCAAAATAGAATAACGCAGGGCCGAAAGACCGACTTTTTCTGAAATATCTTTTCTGTCGTCTTCTTTAAAGTCTCTATCTTTTATTTTTTCTAAGACGACCGAAACAGAATCATTAATTAATGCTTCTCCTGTTATAATATTCCCTTTTCTAGATGACATTTTACCAGAAACAAGCTTCATCATTCCGTGAGTTATGTGTTTCATCTTTTTTTCAATCTCGGGGTAAATTAAAGAGATAGCCTTTTGCACAACCTTCATATATTCAGCTTGCTCAATAGCCGTTGTTACTATAGATAAATCTAAATTTTCTTTTTCAAATTTAGTTAAAGTTAGACCTAACTCCTTAGCTTCATATGTAGGTATCCCTTGGGAATTAATAAAAACCCTAGTGTGTAATTTTGAATCGTATTTCTGCCCGTCAAAAATAATGGCTCCATTAGACTCTTCAAATATTTTTTCCATATTATCTTTAACAATCTCTGTCCCAATAGAGACCATTTCGCTTTCAAAAAAATAATAATCAAAGTTTGTATCTAAAAATTTATATATGGCTTGAAAAGCTTCAAGCGTTATCTTTCTACCCCAATCATAAATATCTTTGATTTCTTTGTCTTGTTCATAAATTTTTTTGTTTAAGAGGTCTATCTCATTCTTAACTCTCGGATCGTCATCATAAAGATTGCTTGCTTTAGAATAACACTGGCCTATATAAATAGCCTTGTCCGAAACAGATTTAGACTCTTCGGGTAGACCGTACTCTTTAAGACCATAAATTGCTTTAGCTACATGTAGACCAAGATCTCCTTGATAATTAGCCCTTATTGTATCTGCCCCAGAATACTCAATAATCCTAGATATTGATTCGCCAACAGCGTTAGCCATTAAATGCCCTATGTGAAAAGGTTTAAATGGGTTTGGGTCAGTGTATTCAATCATAACTTTTTTACCTTCCAAAATCTTATTCTTGCCCCAATTATTTCCCTCTTCTAGAATTTGATTTATCTTTTGCGTAAAAAATTCCTTCGTTAAATAAAAATTAATAAACCCAGCTCCCGCAATTTCTATTTTAGCTATATTGAGGAATTTTTCTTTTTCAATTTCATCTTTTATTTGCTGTCCTAAATCTCTAGGATTCTTACCTACTTCCTTGGAGTAAATTAGGGCAACATTAGAAGAATAATCTCCATGCTTAATATCTTCTGGGTGTTCAACAGTAAAAACCACATCTTGACTTAGGCCGAGATTAGTTAATGCACTCTTAATTATTTCTTCTATTTCTTTTTTCATATTATCTTTTATCTCCGCTACCTCTTATCATCCCTCGGTCTTTCCTAGATTTTAATTTTTCTAAATTATTATTGGCTATTTCTTCTAGAGGTATTTTCAAATCGCTTGACAAGACAGCTAAATACCAAAGAACATCTCCCATTTCATCTGCTATCGCTAATTTTCTCTCTTTGGTTAAAGCCTCTTTTCCATCATCTCCCCTTAGCCACTTTTTTATCTTACCTAAAACCTCTCCAGCTTCATCTCCCAAACCAAGAGCTGGGTAAATAATCTTGTGTTTTCTTGGGTAAATCGCCGTAGAAACTGCTTTTTGTTGGTATTCTTTAAAATTCATATTAAATATTATTTTTTACTTTATTAAATATAATTTCTGCTATTTCTTCTCTTGCTAACAGCTTTCCCAAAAGAGAGCAATCTATCTTTATAAAATTTTTCTTTTCTTTTAATAATTTCATAGCGCTTTTTCTAGAGTTAATTAAAAAATCTATACTTTCTTCGTGAACATCTTTTTTCTTTTTTAAATAATTTCTTTTTTCATCCAAATCTCTCTTCTTCAACATTTCTAGAACTAAATTAATTGGCAAACTAAGATAAAAGATAACATCTGGTCTAGGGATTCCAAGAATTTGATGCTCCATCTTATCAAGCCAATTCATAAAGTCTGCTCTATCTTTTTGATTTTTTATTTTACTTCCTTGATGAATCTGATTAGATGAGACATAGCGATTAGCGATAACAATAAAACCGTCTTCAAGCCACTTATTAATTTCTTTAGTTGATTCAAATCGGTCACAAGCGTAAATAGTTGAAGCTATTTTAGGATGAACATTTAACCAATTATATGACTTGTCTCTTAAGCACTGACCAATAAATTCTCCAAAAAAATTATCATAGTATCTCGGAAAATCTATTTTCTTAACCTTATATCCTTCTTTTTTTAGTCGCTTAAAAAGAAGATCTACTTGAGTGGACTTACCGCTTCCGTCTATTCCATCTATTACAATAAGCTTCCCTTTGGTCTTTTTTGCCGTCATAATAATACACTCATTATATATTATCCACCTCCATCCTCCAAGCATGCCCACTCAAACCCATACAACCCTAGCCGTGGCTAAGGGTGTAAGGTAGTTTTTGCTTGCTCTCCGAACTAATTTTATTATTTTGTCTAATACAAACTTACTCTTTTATTTTCTTAAAATTTTATCAATCTTTTTGGCCAAATTAATCATATCTTTCTCCTTTTTACCCCTAGATGTTTCTGTATATGTCCCCAGTCTAATTCCAGACGGATCCATTGGGTTTCTAGCCTCTCCTGGTATTGTATTCATATTCACAATTATTCCCTCTTTTTCTAGTCTTTCAGAAGCTTCTTTACCAGAAAGACCTATTCCCCCCATCCAAGTATCAAGTAAAATCAAATGCGTATCTGTTCCGCCCGAGACAACACGCCAGCCTAGACTTTTTAATTCACCAGCAAGAACTTTTGCGTTCTTAACAACTTGTTTTGCATATCTTTTAAATTCTGGATTACTATCTTCCCATAAAGAAACCGCAACTGCTGCAATTGTATTCTCGTGAGGTCCGCCATATAATCCTGGAATAATAGCTTTATCTATTTTTTTATCAAAACCCCTCTCGTCTTTTTTAACAAACAAAATAGCGTGCCTTGGTCCCCTTAAGCTCTTATGTGTTGTCGTCATTACAGAATCGGCATATAAAAAGGGTGAAGGATATACTCCCCCTGCGACTAAGCCAGCAAAGTGGGACATATCTACATGAAGTAGAGCCCCACAAGAATCTGCTATTTGTCTAAATTTTTTAAAATCTACAATTCTTGGATAGGCCGTAAAACCACAAACTATTAAATCTGGTTTTTCTTTAATAGCTATTTTTTTTAAATCTTCATAATCTATAACTTCAGTCACAGGATTAACTTCATATTGAATACTTTTCCAAATCTTTCCTGTCATAGATAATTTATAGCCGTGAGTTAAGTGTCCTCCGGAAGATAATTTCATCCCCATTATTTTGCCCCCGAGGGGAACAAGCGCACAATAGAGTGCGAAATTAGCCGGACTGCCAGAAAGAGCTTGAACATTAACATGCCAATCGTTCTCTTTTAATTTAAAAAGTCTTAGAGCTCTCTTAATCGCCAAATTTTCTATTTTATCTATTATATTATTGCCCCCATAATATCTTCTTCCTGGGTAACCCTCAGCATATTTATTAGTTAATTTTGAACCTAATGCTTTTAAAACATCACAGGAGACTTCATTTTCCGAAGCAATTAAATTAATAACCTGCTTTTGTCTTTTTTCTTCTTCTTTAATTAGTTTTTCTATTTGTTTATCTTGCATGTTCTTGATTTTAACACATTTTAAATTAAGTGGTATTTTTAGTTTGTTAATATTTAGTGTTATACTTAAAATTATGCGGGCTTACTTAAACATTGTAGATAAAATAATTAAGGAAGGGATTTTGGCTGAAAACAGAACAGGTATTTCGGCTTATACTATTGCTGGAGCTATTTTTGAACACGATATGAAATATGGGTTCCCTCTTTTAACCACCAAAAAAGTTCCCTTTAAAATGGTAGCTTCAGAGCTTGAGTTTTTCATCAAAGGGCTAACCGATAAAAAGTGGCTTCAAGATAAAAATAATCATATTTGGGATGAATGGGCTAACCCCAAAATTACCCCCTATGGACACGACCAAGAATCTAAAGAGAAAATGCTCAAAGAAAGAGATTTGGGACCAATTTATGGTTTTGAGTGGAGACACTTTAATGCTCCATATAAAGGTTATGATTGTGATTATGAAGATAAGGGAATTGATCAGTTAAAGAAAGTAATAGAAACTATTAAAAATAATCCACGCGACAGAAGAATGATTGTTTCAGCCTGGAATCCAGAACAATTAGAAGAGATGGCTCTACCTCCATGTCATTATGGATTCCAAATTACTGTCCTTGATGGAAAATTAAATCTTCTGTGGAATCAAAGATCTGTTGATACAATGCTAGGTCTTCCTTTTAATATTGCTAGTTATGCCTTGTTGCTTCACCTTCTTGCTAAAGAAACTGGCTTAAAAGAAGGCAAGCTAGTTGGTTTTCTTGCTGATGTTCATATATATGAAAATCATTTAGACAAAGCTAAGGAGCAATTGAAAAGAGACCCTAATAAATATCCCCTTCCTAAGATTGAGACAAATAACTGGAGCGGAATATTTAATTGGTCATCTGAAAATTCAAAAATAATAGATTATCAAAGCTATGAAAAAATACCATTTGAAATAGCTATATAAAAAATCCCAAAAAAAGATTCTATAATATAATCAAAAGATGAAAATATCTATAATTGGAGCCATCGGAAAAAATAATGAAATCGGTAAAGACAATAAGCTTCTTTGGCATTTACCGGCTGACTTAAAACATTTTAAAGAAATTACAACAGGGCACATTGTTGTTATGGGGCAAAAAACTTTTCAGTCTATTGGTAAACCATTGCCCAATCGTAGAAATATAATTTTGACTTTAGATAATAATTTTGAAGCTAAAGGAGCTGAAATCTTCCACTCCAAAGAAGAATTAGAAGATAATCTAAAAGATGAAGATAGTGAAATTTTTATAATCGGTGGTGGAACAATTTATAATCTTTTTATAGATAAAGCGGATAAATTATATATTACCCATATTGATGCCTCGTTCAAAGAGGCTGATACCTTTTTTCCAGAAATAGATAAAAATAAATGGCAAAAAACAAAAGAGGAGAAATTCTCCCCCTCTCTGCAAAATGAATTGGGCTATTCTTTTATAGAATATTTAAAGATTTAATTTTTCTTTAATCTGAAAAATTATTTTATCTAATTCTTTTTCTAAATCTTCCTTAGACCCTTCATTAACAATTGTCCAATCAGCTCGAGCTATTGGTCCCGCATTGTGGAGGTTTTCTATTTGTGAATAATCTCTAGAGATTAGTTCTTCTTCTCTAAGCGGTCTAACTGGTCTATTCTTTAAACGATTTATTCTGGTTTCTGGTGAAGCATAGATTGCTAAAACCTTAAAATAATTCCCAAAAATATTTTTAATCTCTAAATATTCTTCCCAACTATACAAACTTTCTATAAAAAGAGGACCCTGTTCAAATAATTTTTCTATTTTAGGAATATTTAAAATAGCATAAGCCCCCATACCAAATTCTTTTCTTATATCCTCCCTTGTCTTTCTTTCGTTTGCCTCATTTATCTCAAGGCCCGCTTCTTTCATTCTATCAAAAGTCACATCACCAAAATATATTTTAGGCCAACCTAATTTTTCTTTCAAATACTCTATGGCTTCGGTTTTGCCCGAACCAGGTAACCCAACTATAGCTAATATAATCTTATTTTCCATTTTCCTTAGGAGAATATTGTCTTAATTTAATCTTGGCTAGTTTAAGCAACTTTTTACTTGTCTTAAACTTTGAATCTTTGGCATATTTATCACTATCATAAATTACTTCCTTTATCCCATTTTGGATAATAGTTTTAGCACATTCATTACATGGAAATAAAGTGCAGTATAATTTGCAATCTTTCGTACTGCCATTAGCGTTATATACAGCATTTTCTTCGGCGTGACAAATATAAGGGTATTTAGTATCTTCAAAATCACCTTCTCTCTCCCAGGGAACATCTTCAAAAGCCACCCCTCTTGGCATACCGTTGTAACCCACTCCCACCACCACATTATTTTGATTAGCTATTATGGCTCCAGCTTGAGTTGAAGGATCTGGTGATCTTTCGGCTATTAAATGAGCCATTCTCATAAAGCATTCATCCCAGCTAATACGATTTGATCTGGGCTCAACTTTTTTCATTTTTTTATTCATATGTTTTAATTTAAGATTAATACAAACATTATAGCGAAACATTTAACTTGTGGTCAAATTAAACTATTCGTATCGTAGGGCATCTATCGGATTTAATTTAGCAGCTCGTCTGGCTGGATAATATCCAAAGACAATACCAATAAGAGCAGAGACTCCAAACGATAAAACAATAGAACCAATTGTTACTTCAGCGGTTACTACTCCCGTTAAGTTTAAAATGAGTGAAGCTAATGACCCTAAAATTACTCCGGTTATTCCTCCACTTAGTGTTAGAACAATAGCCTCAACCAAAAATTGATTATTTATATCTTTCCTTTTAGCTCCAATTGATTTTCTTAAACCAATTTCTCTGGTTCTTTCTGTGACTGTAGTTAGCATCATATTCATAATACCAATACCTCCAACAAGTAAAGAAATGGCTGCTACGGCTGCCAAAAAGGCTGTTAAGGTGCCTAAAACATCAGAAACAATATCTATGACATCTGCTTGGTTGGCTGTTGAGAAATCAGCTTTATCTGGGTCAGTAATTTTGTGTCTTCTTAAAAGAAGAGCGTCAATTTCATTTTGAACATAAGCTGATAAATCTGAAGTTTCTGCTGAAATAAAAATGTTTGATAAATACTTATCACCCGTCAAATATCTTTGGGCCGTAGTGTAAGGAATATAAACTACATCATCCATACTCATCATGCCACTTCCTCCTTTAGCTTTAGCTACCCCAACAATTGTATATTCTGTTCCAGCAATTCTAATTCGCTCTCCAACAACATTATTCATTCCAATTCCAAACAAATCATCTCGAGTAGTAGAACCTAAAACAGCAACCTTGGCTGTTCTTGAAACATTTTGATCTGAAATAAATACTCCATCTTCT
>DAOQRR010000001.1:14214-22243 GCA_035355875.1 Minisyncoccota bacterium | reverse complement strand
ACAAAATAATGCACGGCGGCGTCTGGAAAAAACTCCTTGAATTCTTGCGCCAATTGAGCAGCCAAAGTTTTATTATGAGCAATTACTAATGTTGGCTTATTCCACTTTTCTATTACATTAGCAATGGTAAATGTCTTCCCTGTTCCAGTTGCCCCTAATAATACTTGCTTTTCCATCCCCTTCTTTAAACCATCAAACAAAGACGAAATAGCCTTGGGCTGATCACCTGAAGGTTCGTACGAACTTTTTAATTTGAATATTTTTTTATTAGTCATGGGGATAAAACTTTTATAACAATATACTATCTATTCTATTTATTAACAATAAAAATCAATTTGACAAAAAAGATTATTCTATTATAATGTAATAGTACCTAGTTCATTAACCCCCAAACCACCCACCTATTGTGGGTCGCTCCAAGCCAGAGACTCGTGTTGTTCTCTGGCTTTTTTATTTTCCCACATGTCGGACATGTGGGAAAGACATGTGGGAAATCTCCGCTTGGCTTTTTAGAAAAACCCAACAAGGGAACTAGCAACTAAAAATCTAGAGATTATAACGAAGCCGGATATTCTTTTTGGAATAGTCTGGCCCCTCGTCCTCCCTCATCCCCGTCTGTTCGGGCAGGCGAGGACTTTTCAAAAAGAATATCCGGCGAAGTTTTCAGGTTTTATCTTGAACCAACAGAAAGTAACTTTTAAGAATCCTGCCTTCTAGCACTTTAAATTATATCTCTCTAAAAATTCTTTTTTAAACTCAAAAAACTTATCATCTAAAATAGACTGGCGGATATCTGAAACTAATTTATTTATAAAATAAGTATTATGTATAGAAGCTAAAGTAGAAGCTAGCATCTCATTAGCCCGAAATAAATGAGCAATGTAAGCCTTGGTATAGTTCTTGCAAGTATAACAATTACAATCTTGTTCTACTTTTGAAAAATCATTTTTATATTTTTGATTAGTTATATTTATCTTTCCCTCTTTAGTAAACAAGCAACCATTTCGCGCCACTCTTGTTGGCCCCACACAATCAAATAAATCCACTCCATTTTCTATACCCATAAATAAGTCTTCTGGCTCGCCTATCCCAAGTAAATGACGAGGTTTTTCTTTTGGCAAAATTTGATTAACCCAAAAAACAGCTGACGACATATCTTCCTTGGCAAAAGAACCACCAATTCCGAAACCATCAAACCCTCTACCTTCTATCTCCATTTCGGCTATGGCCTTGGCTGATTTTTTACGAAGCTCTTCACTTCTGCCACCTTGAACTATGCCAAAAAGAGCTTGGGGATATAACGAAGCCGGATATTCTTTTTGAAATAGTCTGGCTCCTCGTTCCCTCTCATCCCCGTCTGTTCGGGCAGGCGAGGACTTTTCAAAAAGAATATCCGGCAAGGTTTCTAGATCTGGGTTTAAGTCACCAGAAAGTATCTTTTCAAAATCCCGTTCTTTTTCTTTCTCTAAATCTAAATGCCTTTTCAAACTTCTTTTTGCCCAAGCGTGTGTTCGTGATAATGCTTCTTCTTGATAACGAGTATTCTCTGTCGGTGAAGTGCATTCATCAAAAGCAAATATAATATCAGCACCTAGATTATGTTGAATTTCAATTGATTTTTCGGGAGTGATATAGTGCAAAGATCCGTCTAGGTGTGAGCGGAAAGAAACTCCATCATTACCAATAGTTGCTAATCTTGGAACTCCATCTAAAACAGATGATCGCTCCGGAATCAATAAGCTTGGGTCGGTTATAGAAACAACCTTAGATAAATCTTTACCGTAAGCTACACCCAAAGAAAAAACCTGAAAACCACCAGAATCTGTCATCAGCGGTCCTTTCCAATTCATAAACTTGTGCAAGCCCCCAGCCTCTTTCACCAATTCGTCTCCTGGCTGTAAATATAAATGAT
Organism: Minisyncoccota bacterium; assembly: GCA_035355875.1. Classification (GTDB taxonomy): domain Bacteria; phylum Patescibacteriota; class Minisyncoccia; order Phycocordibacterales; family UBA9973; genus UBA8515. The sequence continues at coordinate 20,331 of DAOQRR010000001.1, read as the reverse complement.
AGGTATTAGCTAAAACCACTTGGGTCTCGTTTCCCTCTAAGCTTTCTGGTAAAACACTTTTGACTGTTCCCTTGGTCCCAACAACCACAAAAGATGGGGTTTTAATTTCTCCGTGTGGTGTTTTTAAAACACCAACTCGAGCTAGTGTTCCTTTTAATTCTTTTTCTATTTTAAAATCTAAGGCTTTTTTCATAAAATCATCTCTAATAGACATTTATTGTATATAAACAATTGATAATTTACTGTGGACAACTATTGATTAAACTAGTAATTCGTGATATATTATATATGGCGCTTGGATGGGCTTGCCCTCTCACGGTCAATGTTTATCCAAACCGTAGCCAAGTGCCACTAAAGTATCCGCTCTAAGCGGATTTTTTAGTTTTTAATCATCCTCTGGTTTTCCATAACACATTTTTCTTTTTTTTGTTGACTTATCAACTTTCCAGTGTGGAATTATACTCCAAAAATATTTTGGTGCAGTTCCAACTTTCTTTATAACTATTCTAGTTCTTACTTTTTCTAAGATTGCGACAAATTCATAATAAATTACATCTGTTAATATTTTTTCTTTCCTATGATTACTCCTGTTTAATTCAAAAACTTTTCTTTCTGAAATTCCTTGTATTGTATTTGATAATTTAATTACTTCTGGAGCTAGGTGCAATAATTTTAACCTTATGTATTGATCACCTGTTGCCCGAGCGTGATTTTTACTTTTAAATTTTAAATGCTCTAATCCTTTTGTATTAAAGATTATTTTTTCCTTAAAATATGGACAATAAACCTCACCTATAGACTTGTAAAAATCTTCACATTTTTCTTTTAGATTACTAAATTGTTCGTCTGTAAGATTATTCATTTTATCTCAAAAATTTTTAATTCCTTCTAACTTCTACCCACTTTAAATCCTGAATATTTATAGGAGAACTTAGAATAATTTTTTTGTGGGGGTCAGCTGGCTCTGAGATAATCTCATCAACAGTCGCCAAAACAGAAGAATTATTACCTGGTAGATAAACCTTGGCCCCATTTAAAACTGATAACTCCACTGGCACTATGGCTTCAAAATTACCACCCCCGCGACCAACTAAGCTTAAGCTAATATTTAGTTCGTCCAAAAAAGCTTCTGTTATTTGGCTAGGATTAGAAAATAAGGTGGCTGAGGAGGTTTTTTTATAAACTTTTTCTATTTTAGCAATTGGTATGTGCCCATTGGCATAAATTAAATCCCCCTCTTCTACATCATCCAAGAGCCCCACATCTACAATAAAAGTATTATAAAAAGACTGATTATTTTTAGACAAGATATTAGCTAAAATAAAATTTCCTGTAGGTGGTAAACGATTAATGATTTCCTTTAGCTCAAAATTTTCTGTTTCTAAAATCTGATAATCTATATGAGATAATTCCAACTCTAGATTCTGAGCTCTTAATTTTTGGTTTTCCTCAAAAAGACTCTTTTTTGATTTTATTAGAAAACCTAAATTATTTATATTCTTTGTTATAAAGTTACTAGATATCCAAAGAGGTCGGCCTACATAATTAAAAAACTGGCCAGATAGACCGACTAACCCTGTTAAAAATAAAATTATAAAAATAGATAGGATTATTATTCTCCTAACTCTTTTGTTTTGCTTTTTATCTAGATATTGATTCTTCATCTGTTTTTAACAAAACTTCTTTATAAGTTTCAAATTCATCTAATACCACACCAGCCCCCCTGGCTACAGCAGTAAGTGAATCTTCGGCCACATAAACAGGAATCTTTAATGCACTTTCTAAAAATCCATCCAGCCCTCGGAGCATTGCTCCACCACCAGAAAGCACCAAACCATTTTTTATTATATCTGATAATAGTTCTGGAGGAGTGGTTTCTAAAACTTCCTTAATCCCTTCAACCAAGCTTAAAATTGACGGCATGATCGCTTCTTTAATGTCTGTATCTGTCACAATAACTTGCCTTGGCAGGCCAGTTACTAAATCGCGCCCCCTAACCTCCGCCTCAAGAGCTTGACTCTCCGAAACGCTGGCAATAGCAATTTTAATATTTTCGGCAGTCCTCTCTCCTATTAGAAGCTTAAATTCATCTTTAATATAATTTATAATATCTCCGTTTAATAAGTCTCCAGCTATTTTGATGTTTTTTGAACAAACAACACCAGACAAAGAAATAACAGCTACATCTGTTGTGCCCCCTCCAATATCTACTATGACTGAACCCATAGCTTCTTTAACTGGTAAGTGAATACCAATTGCTGCCGACATTGGTTCTTCTATAATATAAACCTCTCTAGCCCCAGCAGATCTAGCAGCATCTTCAACTGCTCTAATTTCAACGTTTGTTATACCCGTTGGCACACCAATAACAACTCGTGGTCTTAAAATTTTCTTAGATATCCTTTCTGTTTTGTTAATTAAATAAGTAATCATTTCTTCTGCTACCTCAAAATCAGAAATAACCCCATCCACAATGGGTTTAACAGCTTTAACGTGCCCAGGAGTTCGTCCCAACATCTGCTTAGCTTCTGCCCCCACCGCTACAATTTGCCCAGTCTTTTGATTAACAACTACGACAGAAGGCTCATTGATAACAATGCCATGCCCTTTTAAATAGACTAGTGTATTAGCTGTGCCTAGATCAATTCCGATATCATTAGAAAACATTTGAAAAAATTTTTTTAACATAATACTATAACTTAAATAATTCTTCTCTTTTGACTATTCTTTCTTTTTCTTCTGTTCTCTTCTTCAACTCATATCCTCCTTCCGTTACTGTTCTGTTAGAAATAATTACCCTAAATGGTATTCCCATCAAATCTGAATCTGCAAATTTTTCTCCAGCACTAACATCTTCTCGATCATCATATAAAACCTCTATGCCTTTTTGTGTTAATTCTTTGTATAGATTTTCCGCCTCTTGTAAGACTTTTTCGTCTTTACCTAAGCTTAATAAATGTATTTTAAAAGGGGCTATGCTTTCTGGCCAAATTATACCTTTGTCATCTGAAAGAACTTCCACTACTGTACCCATTAATCTACCTAAACCAATTCCATAAGACCCCATTATGACCAACTTCTCTCTCCCGTCTTTGTCTTTGTAGATTAAATTAAAAGGTTCTGTAAATTTAGTCCCCAACGAAAAGATATTCCCGACTTCTATAGATTTTTTTTCAATTAAATCTTCTTTTTTTAGTCCCAAAAATTTTAGCTCTTCTTCGTCGTATATTTCTTTGTTTATAGCCAAACCTCTATTTTCGTCTAAATAAATAGTGTCTTCTCCAGCTCCAGTGAGCGTTTGAAATTCATGCGAGTATTTAGAAAAAGTTCCACCAGAAGCAAAGGTCAAATAAGTTAAATGACCTATCCCCACTCTTTTGAAAATATTTTTATAAGCTTCCTTGGCTTTTTCATAAAAAATATTATGCTCTTCTTCATCTTTAGAAAAAGAATATAATGCCTTCCAGAAAAATTCACGACCTCTTAATATGCCCGATTTACTTCTTGCTTCATTTCTAAATATCTCTTTAAAATCATAGGGGTAAGCAGGAAGATCTTTATAAGAATTTATATGCTGTTTTAAAATGTTGGCATATGCTTCTTCGTTGGTAAAAGATAGCCCTAAATCTCCTCCGTTTTTTAATTTAGTCTTAAACCAGATATCCACGACGCTATCATCCCAACGCCCTGTTTTATCCCAAACATCTTTACTTTGGAAAATAGAAGTTTTCATCTCTGTCCCCCCAATTCTGTTCATCTCCTCTCTTATTATACCTTCTATTTTCTTCAATACTCTTAACCCTAGGGGTAAAAAAGAATAAACCCCAGACATTTCTTTATAAACATAACCGGCTTTAATTAATAGCTCTGCGTTAAGAGAAACTTCGTCAGAAGGACTTTCTCTTTGTGTTTTGGTAAATAAAAGTGATTGCTTCATATAATCACCATATTACCCTAAAAACAAACCCTAGTCAAAAATTTTGAGTTGCAAAATAATGTCTTTTCTGTTATTATAATGTTCGTTCCGTGGTCCAACGATTAGCGTTGGATTAGCCTTAACTCTTAGTTTCGGCAAGCTGGAATGCTTAAAAACGGAACTTTATAAGATAATTTATTAACTTAACGTTAATAAGAATAATTAATCATAAAATGGATACACAAAATATTGTAGATGATATGTTTCGTGCTGGGGTTCAATATGGATATTCTAAAAGCCGTCGACACCCCTCTGTTAGCCCTTATGTCTTCACGACAAAAAATGGTCTAGATATTATAGACATAGAAAAGTCAGAAATCTTGTTGGAAAAAGCCTGCCAAGAAGTGTCAGCCTTAGCTGCTAGCGGAAAGGTGATCCTTTTTGTTGGAACAAAACCTGAATCTAGACAACAAATTACCGAAACCGCCTTGGCCTTAGAAATGCCTTATGTTTCTGAAAGATGGGTTGGTGGAGCTTTGACTAATTTCTCAGAGATTAAGAAGAGAATCAGTAAATTGTTAGACATGAGAGAACAAAAAGAAAAAGGAGCTTTTGAGAAATATACTAAAAAAGAAAAACTTCTAATTGACAGAGAGATGGAAGATATGACTAGAAACTTCCAAGGGTTAACTGGTATTTCTAAAAATCCAGATGCTGTCTTTGTTGTTGATCCTAAAAAAGAACACATTGCTGTTTCTGAGGCCAAGAAATTAGGGTTGCCTGTATTCGCCGTCCTTAACACAGACTGTAATTTAAAAGAGATAGATTACCCTATTGTTGGAAATGATGCCTCTGTTACGAGTATCACTTTCTTTTTGGATAAAATAAAAGAAGCTTACCGAAAGGGAGCTAGTGGAATTAATAATTAATATAACTCTTTTGAGTTCTAAATAAATATGTCTACTAAAATAACAGCAGAATTAGTTAAGGAATTAAGAGACGCTACCGGTGTTTCTGTGATGCAATGTAAAAACGCCCTGGAAGAAGCCGGCGGGGATATGGATAAAGCACTAATTATTCTAAAAAAAATTTCTAGTAGTATTGCTCTTAAAAAAGCTGAGAGAAACGCAAAAGATGGGATTGTTGTCGTTAGACAAAAAGACAACCACGGACTAATTTTAACATTACACTGCGAGACTGATTTCGTCGCAAAAAACGAAGATTTTATAAATCTAGCTAATAGCCTTGCTGATTCTGCCATAAATGAAGGAGTAGATAAAATGAAAGAAAACTCAAGCGAAATGATTAATACCATTATACAAAAAGTGGGAGAAAAAATTGAAATTGGAAACATAGAAGAGATAGAGGGAAATATTTTAAACAACTACGTCCACAATAATAAAGCTGCTGTAATTGTTGCTCTCAACAAAGGAACAGAAGAGCTGGCAAAAGACATTGCTATGCATATTGCTGCCATGAAGCCTGCTTATACTAAAAAAGAAGATATTAGAGATGAAGATAAAGTTAAGGTCGTAGAAGTTTTCCAAAAAGAAGTAGAAGAATCTGGTAAAGAGAAAGATATTAAGAAAAAAATGCTAGAGGGAAAAATCAATACTTATTTCAAAGAACAAACTTTAATGGATCAAATGTTTATAAAAGATCAGAATATTTCGATTGAAAAACTACTATCGGATAATGAAGCAGAATTTTCTTCGTTTATTCATGTGTCTATAATTTAAAATGACTCTTGTTATTATAATTTTTCTAATATCTATCGCTTTCTTATTTGGAATGCTTTTTTATAGAGCTTGGGAAATAAAAGAGGGTAAAGTTGAAAAACCGGACGCGAATACAAATTTTTTACCGGCTGTATATTTTAGACAAATTGAAAAGATTATGCTATATTGGACAAAACGTGGCGTTCAATGGATCATATTAGTGGCCGTCAAATACTGGACAATCTTCGTTGAAGAGAGTAAAAAATTGATTAATAGAAAATTTCCAAAAGCAAAAGATTTATTTAAAAAGATAGGGCGAAAAAGAAATCACGGGGCTTTTATTAAGAAAGCCATGATAGAATCAAGGTTTAAGATTAAAAAAGTTAGAGAGAAGGTTAAAAAAGAATACGAGGATTTGGTAGATTAGATTTTTAGGTAAGTTATTGTGGTATTTTGAAAATTATAAACAAGCCGCTTTAGCTC
>DAOQRR010000001.1:0-14114 GCA_035355875.1 Minisyncoccota bacterium | reverse complement strand
CAAGACATCAAAGTAGTCTGGGGCTGTTTATTTAGATATCTCTAGTTTTTGGCTTTTTTCGTGTCCTCAATTTCCCCTTCTGTTTCTATTTCTTCGTCGTCGGCTTCTAAGCTCTCCTTTAATTCGGGTACCATCTCTTCAATCTCTTTTATCGTCTTAAACCCATTATGGACTTCCCCGTTTATAACTAGGGCTGGTAAATCATCTTCAACTTTATAAATAGCAATCATCGCCTTAATCGCTGATAAATCTAAATTATAATCAAAAGAATACACTCTCAATTTTGGATATTTCTCCCTTAGGCTTGTTAAGACATAACCCTGCTTAGTACAATCCTGACACTCTGTATTTTTATAAAAATAGAGAATAAAAGTAGACTCTTCTCCGCAACGTTCCGTTATTTTTTTCATCAATAAGTAATCTTTAATCTGTAAAAGAGAATAATATTTTTTCAAACTAATAACTTCTTCATTCTCTATACCTATATTACTTTCACTATATGATAATTTTTCAGCTAATGAATTTAATTCTGAGGACAAGACAGTTGAAGAAGAAATATCTTCACAAGATAATTCCCCTAGTAAAGAAAATTGAATTTCTGAAGATTGTAGATCAAGTGAAATAGTATTTTCTATATTTTGTAATTGTCTAATTCTTTTTTGATTCAAGAAACCCGAAAACCAGAGACCTGTTAAAAAGATAGCTAAGGTTATTAAGAAAACAACGATATATCTTTGCCAATTATTTTTTTTGTCATTATTATTCATAAAATTAAGATGATTTAACCCTCCTCTCCCCTGTCCAGCTAGATTCTTTAGAAACTATGGAGTTGAGAGCAGCTTTGAGCATCCAGAAAGGAGCTACAACGCTATAAACAATTAAATAATAAAAAACCGACACCGAAAACTTGGCTCTATTCTCAGCTAATTTCCGCCCAATCAAAAGAGAGGTTAAAATTAAACCATACATAAATATGGAACTAAAAATAACAGCCTTGGTGTTGAGAAAGAACCAATCAAAACTAAAACCATTAAAAGAAAATAAATTATCAAAACCAACAGTCTGGATCTGGATTATTTTGTGATAAATAAAATTAGATAAATTATAAACAACATTAACAAAAAGGAAAATAACCCCAACTACCCCAATAATTCCTGAGGGTAGAGTTAGCAAGCCAACGGTGCCATATTTTTTCTTAAACAATAATGTTTTATAATCCATTAGGTTTTTAATAAAACCATAAATCCATCTTAGCCTCTGCTTGTAGAGTTTTTTAACTGTATTCGGGGTAATAGTATAAACATAAGCATCGGGACAATGATCTATTTTATAACCATTTTTTTGCATCCGAAGAGCAATTTCTTGATCCTCAGTATTATGCGCCTTGTGATAGTGGCCTAATTCATCAAAAACTTTTTTACGGAAAATAGAAAATGGGCCCGGGGTCACGTGAATTCCTCCGACAAAACCAAGCATTTTTTTATTATAAATAGACATATGATATTCAACCGTTTGCGCTTTTTGTAGGAAATTTTTCGGTTCATAAACGACAATTGATGGACAAACGGCCATTGTCTCTTTGTCTCTTTCAAAATAAGATAAAATTCTTTTTAGGGCTTGTGGGTGGACCAAAGAATCAGAATCAAGGCAACCAAAAAATTCTGAATCTGTTCTCTCTAGTGCCAAGTTTAGAGCTGTGTGTTTTCCCCCATTTTCTTTTGTAAAAGCAAAAATATTTTTGCCATTATGAAATTCTTTAATTATGTTCCAAGTATTATCTTTACTTCCATCGTCTATAAGAAAAAGCCTAAGCTTACTCTTAGGATAATCTAAATTAAGGAGAGAATTAACGGTCTTGGTAATTGTCCCTTCTTCGTTATAACAAGGCACGGCTACTGTCACCGTTGGATAAAATTTAAGTTTTAGCTTGTCTGGATTTTTAATTATTGTTTTTCTTTTTTCAATATAAGTAACGAGAAAAAAAACCTGAATATATATGGCCAAAAAAGAAAAAACATAAAAAAGTATACTAATCACCGAATCCATAGTAATTGTAATTATAGCATTATTGGCTATATTTTTCAATGTTTTATATAAACAAAAAAGTATGCTATGATTAAAATTATAACCTAACAAGTTATGTGTAGACTTTATAATTTAACATTAATAAGCTAACAACTTATTCAAGAAATATGGGAAAAGATAAACAAATAAACACTCCGGTGGCCATAATTGTTGCTGGTCTCCTAGTTATGGCTGGAATTATTATTACGGGGGGCTTCAAGTGTAATTGCCAAGAGATAGAGCCCAAAACCTTATCAGAGGAAATTGGGGTTACAAAAGATGATTTAACTAAGTGTATTGAAGGAAAAGACTTAGAGGCTCTGGGAGAAAAAATAGAAGCTAGTGTTTCGGGTGCTATGGTTAATGTTCCCGAAAACCAGAGGGGCACCCCTTACTCAATCATCGTCGGAGCCAATGGGTTTAAAACAGAAATTCGCGGGGCTAGACAACCTGAGCAAATTAAAGAATTAATCGCCGAAGTAAATAGTGGAGAAGTCACTGACCCTTATGAAGGAGATCTTGTTGTTTCTGAAGAGGGAGATAGAATAAACGGTAATCCTGATGCTCCCATTAAAATAATTACCTATTCCGACCTAGAGTGTCCTTATTGTGCTATGTTAAATGAATATCTAAAACAAATTGTTCTAGAATCAGATGGTCAAGTAGCTACGGTCTTTAGGCACTGGCCAATACATCAAAACTCGTTTACAAAATTAGTGGCTGCTGAGTGTGTTGGAGATTTGCTCGGAAACGAAGCCTACTTCCAATACATAGACTTAATATTTGGCTTAATGACAGAAGAGGAAGAAGATAGTATTGAAGATATCCTTTAAGGATAATAAATAACAACAAACAAAAACACCGCCCGAGGCGGTGTTTTTGTTATCTTAGACAAAGTAATTCTTTAATCTTTGTATCTTCTCATTATTTCTTAATTTTTCATGAACCTTGGCTTCTATTTGCCTAATTCTCTCGCGAGTAACACCAAAATCTTGACCTACTTCTTCTAGGGTGTGCTGAACGCCATCATTAAGACCATATCTCAATTCCAATATTTTTCTTTCTTTAGGATTTAGTGTTTCTAAGACTTCCTTAATTTGATCAGATAAAATTCTTCTGGCAGCTTCTTGGTCTGGCCTTAATATCTTATCATCTGGGATAAACTCCCCACGAGTTGATTTATCTTCATCGTCACCAATTGGTTGTTCCAAAGAAACAGTATCTTGATTTATCTGTTCAATAATATTTATTTTATCTATATCTAGATTCATCTCCGTAGCAATCTCTTCAATAAGCGGTTCTCGTCCTAAGTCCTGAGACAATCTTCTAACAACTTGTTTGTATTTTGAAATAGTTTCAACCATGTGAACCGGAATACGAATTGTCCTAGATTGATCTGCTAAGGCCCTAGTAATTGATTGCCTAATCCACCAGGTAGCATAAGTTGAAAACTTATAACCTTTTGTTCCGTCAAATTTTTCAACCGCCTTGAAAAGACCCAAGTTCCCTTCTTGAATTAAATCAAGCAGGGTTAGGTCTGAACTTCGGCCAACATATTTTTTAGCAATAGAAACGACTAGACGAAGATTAGCTCGAGCTAAAAGATTTTTGGCTTCAACATCCCCTTTTTCAATACGATACGCTAGATTTTTTTCTTCACTAGCGGGAATCAAAGGATATTGACCAATTTCTTTAAGATATATCTGAATTGAGTCATAAGCTGGAGTATTTCGAGAATAGCGTAAGGCAATTTTCTCGTCTTCTCCATCTAAATCTAACAGATTACCCCCTTCTAAAACATCAATACCAGCCTCTGATAGTTTTTCATAAAGTTCATCTAAAAATAAGACATTTTCTTCTAAGTCTGGAAATATTTTAATTATCTCGTCGTAGGTTATAAAGCCTCTTTTTTTACCTTTCTCGATTACTAAATTGGCTTTCTCCTCCAATTGTTCTAGTTTCTTCGTTGCTTTAGGACTTAATTTTTTCTCAACCTTCTTGGTTATTTTTTTCTTGGTATTTTTAGCTGGTTTCTTTTTGGTAGTAACTTTTGCCTTAGCTTTTTTGGCTAGGGGGGCTTTTTTCTTTTTTGCAACTATAGTCTTTTTTTTTGTAACTGGTTTTTTAGATTTAACAACTTTTTTCTTAACGATAGTCTTCTTTTTTGTCTTGGGAGCGATAACCTTTTTGCTTGTTTGTTTTTTTGTTTTTTTAATCATAAAATTATTTTAACCTACGACTTTTAATATCTTCTATTTTTTCGACTATTTTTTGATAATTTATAATATCTTCATCTATTTTTTGTTTATCTTTGTCGTGCTCTTTTTGGTTAATTTTAACTAATAAAACTGAAGCCATATCTTTAAAAATTTCTTCTTCTAAATTAAAAATTATTTCCGTTAAATCTTTAATTAATTGTTGCTCTTTGTCGCCATGCCAAATCTCAGCTAATAGAGATAAGTTTTCTTTGAAAGGTTCGTATTTCTCTAGCATACTTTTAAATATATCCTCCCCTATATCTTTCTCTAATTTATCTTTTAAATCATTTATTTTATCTTTATCTATAGCTAAAAGTGAGTCTGAAAAGATAACCCCGAAAAATCTTTTTTCTAATTCTTCGCGACGAGATTTTTTTTCTGTCTCAATACTTTCTTCTTTCTTGCTAAAAGAATCTTCAGTTTTATTCAAACGCTCGTAATTTTTATAATCTTCAATAATGGCTGTCTCTGAGATTCCGGTTTTCTTATGAGCCTCATTGATGTAAGCATTTTTTTCAATTGAACTATTAATCATACGAAGAAAAGGGAAAATTCTTTCTTTAACTAAATGACCTCTTTTTCTTAAGTCGTCTGTTTCTTCTACTATTTTATCTAAATGAAAACTAATAATATTAACTGAGTTTTTAATGATATTTTTCCACTTTTCTTTGTCTTTTTTTATTATGTCGGCTGGATCTTCCCCGATCGGTAAAACAGCTAGTTTTACTTGCATATCTAAAGACAAAGCAATGGCGGCTGAACGATTAGCGGCTCGCAAACCCGCCCCATCACCATCATAAGCAAAAATTATATTAGGAGATAGCCTTTTGATTAAACCTAAATTGTTTATTTTGTTTTGGCTATCAACCAAAGAATCAGTAAAAGCTGTTCCCGAAACTGCGACAGTGTTTGTAAAACCAGACTGGTGAGACAAAATTAAATCCATCTGACCCTCAACGACAATACTATACCCAAGATTACGGATTGAGCTCTTAGCCTTATCAAGACCAAATAAAACGCTTGATTTATTAAAGAGCGGTGTTTCCGGACTATTAAGATACTTTGCATTAACTATTCCATCTTTAGAATCTTCTGATTGACCAAATATCCTACCAGAAAAAGCAATAATCCGGCCAGCTGAATCACTAATTGGAAACATAATACGACTTCTAAATCTATCGTAATAATGATCTTCTTTTTGAGTTTGATCAGGAGTATCTTTCTTCTTAATTAAACCCACCGCCAAAATATCTTCCGTCTTAAAATCTTTTTTCTTCAAATGATTAATTAGCGAGCTCCAAGAATCTGGAGCAAAACCAATTCTGAATTTTTCTATTGATTGATCGTTTAGCCCACGAGATAGAAGATAACTTCTAGCTTCTAGCTTAGCTTTTAGATTATCTTCAAAAAAGATAGTTGCTTCTTCCATTATCTCGTAATATAATTCTGTCTTGTCTTTATTTTTATTTTTATATTCCTCCAAATCTACTCCCGCTCTGTCTGCCAATATCTTCAAAGCTCCCAAAAAATCAGTGCCTTCAAATTTTTCAACGAAAGAAAATATATCTCCTTTAGCATTACAGCCAAAGCAATAATAAGTTCCGCGATCTGGAGAAACAAAGAAAGACGGCGTCTTTTCGTTGTGAAAAGGACACTTGGCTTTATAATTTTTGCCCGCTTTCTCTAAAGAGATGTACGATGAAACAACATCGACGATAGATAGCCTTTCTTTAATTTTTTGAACAGATGAGTTCATATCTATTCTTTTTTAAAGCTGTGCTAATTATCGGCCCAATTTTCTTCTTTTATTTCTTCATCATTATCTTCTTTGGTTTTTCTTGGCACCCCAAAACCAGAACCCGCTGGGATTAAACCTCCAATGATAACATTTTCCTTGAGTCCTCTTAGCTCATCAACTCCTCCTTGAACAGCACTACTGATTAAGACTCTATTAGTATTTTGGAAAGAAGCAGCAGATAGCCAACTCTTTGTGGTCAAAGCAACTTCTGATATACCCAAAACGATAGTGGCTCCTTCGGCCTTCTTGCCTCCCTCTTTTTCTATTCTTTCATTTTCTTCAACTAGTTCAACATTTTCAACTATTTCACCTGGAGAAAAACTTGAATCTCCCGGATTCTTTATCTTTTTACGAGAGAACATCTGTCTGATTATTATCTCTAGGTGTTTACGAGAGATGGAGGCGCTTTGCAGATCGTAAACTTTATTAACTTCACTAACAATATAGTCTTCAGCAGCTTCCTTGCCTCCATATTTAACTATTTCTCTAATATCTGCTGAACCGTCTGTCATAATTTGACCCTTCTTAATATGGTCACCAATTTTAACAAAGATTTGGTGTTTTAGAGGAATTGAATATTCAACCTCATTACCCTTCTTGCCCCCTGCTTTATTATCCACCTTTAAGTCAGACAAAACCTTAACAATCCTTTCCCTTGTATTTTCAGTAATATCAACAACCTCTCCATCAGAGGCTGATATGATAGCAGGGCTCTTTGGAGTTCTTCTTTCAAAAATTTCTTCAACCCTAGGCAGACCAGTCGTGATATCTACATTTGCAACTCCTCCAGCGTGGAAGGTTCTTAATGTTAACTGTGTTCCTGGCTCACCAATAGCTTGAGCGGCAATAATCCCAACAGCTTGTCCAATGTCTATCAATTGATTTCTTCCCAGGTCTAATCCATAACATTTCTGGCAAACACCATGGGTTGTTTCGCAGGTCAAAGGAGTTCTAACTATTGCTTCTGTTATTCCCTCTTTCTCTAAGAAAATAGAATCTTCTTTGTTTATTAAATCCCCGCGCTTGAATAAAACTTTACCGTCTTTATCTTTTATGTCTTCAGCTAAGATTCTTCCAAAGATATATTTGGCAAAAGAACCATCTACTGCTACGACTTTCTTCCCCTTTTTAGTTCCACAATCCTCTTCAGTAACAACAACATCTTGAGCCACATCAACTAGACGACGAGTCAAATATCCGGCTTTAGCTGTGTTTAAAGCAGTGTCAGCTGTTCCTTTTCTGGCTCCGTGAGTAGTAACGAAATACTCAAGCGGGGTTAAACCTTCAATATAAGAAGGAATAATTGGGAAATCTAATTGCTCTCCCGCCGTATTGGTAATAATACCCTTCATCCCACACATTTGTGTTAACTGGCTAGTGTTTCCTCGGGCACCTGAGTCTATTAAGTTCCTAGTTGGACCATTTTCTTCTAGAGAGTTTGGAATTACTTTTTCTATTTCCTTCCTAGCGTGCTCCCATATTTCTATAACTTTTTGTCTCTTTTCATCGTCTGACAATAATCCATCTTCGTATTGATTCTTAACTTTTTTCTCTTGCTCTTTATGGTCTTTTACGATGCTTTCTTTTTCTTTCGGAACACAAACATTATCAATAGACCAAGTTACCCCCGAATATGTTGAGTAACGAAAACCAAAATCTTTTATTTTATCCAAAATAGGAGGAGCTAAATCTATACCGTAACGAGCAATTAATTCCTCAACTAAAAGTGTCATCCTTTTAACTGTTATTTCTTCCCCAACATAATTGAAATCATCAGGGAAAATACTGTTGAAGAATAATTTTCCAACTGTTGTTTCAAATGGTTCTTGTCCAAAAGATTTATATCTTTCACTATCGCCACCATAAACTTTAATTTTAGCTCGAAGTGATATAACCCCAAGGTCAAAAGCTGTAATGGCTTGATTGGGTGAAGCGAAAATCATCCCCTCACCTTTCTCTCCAGAAATTAACTTCGTCATCCAATAACAGCCAAGGACTATGTCTAGTTTTGGATAAACAATCGGTGAGCCGTTTTGAGGGTTCAACAAGTTTTTGTTTGAAGCAATATAATCTCTTGATTCAGATTGAGCTTTTATAGATAGGGGCAAATAAACAGCCATTTGGTCTCCATCAAAGTCAGCGTTAAATCCAGCACAGATAAGCGGATGAATTTGCACCGCGTTACCCTCAACTAAAACAGGATTAAATGCTTGGATCCCAAGTCGGTGCAATGTTGGAGCACGATTTAGAAGAACATATTTACCTTGAATAACTTCTTCAAGAATAGCCCAAACTTCTGGCACTCCTTCTTCAATCAAACGATTGGCTCCTCTAATATTAAAGGCTAATTCGGTTTCTAATATTTTAGAGATAACAAATGGTCTAAATAACTCTAGAGCCATATGCTTTGGTAAACCACATTCATTTAATTTCAATTTTGGTCCAATAACAATAACTGAACGACCAGAATAGTCTACTCGCTTACCTAGCAAGTTTTGACGGAATAAACCTTGTTTAGATTTTAGGTTATCTGATAAAGATTTCAGGGCTCTTTTCTGAGAAGAAGAAACAGCTTGAGAATCATTTTGTTTAGCGATTGAGTTATCAATCAAAGCATCAACTGCTTCTTGCAAAATACGCTTTTCATTTCTTAAGATAACATCAGGGGCTCCAATCTCCATAAGTTTTTTCAAACGATTATTCCTGTTTATAACTCTACGATATAAATCATTTAAATCTGAAGTTGCGTGTCGCCCACCATCAAGAGCCACCATTGGCCTTAAGGCTGGAGGAATAACAGGGATAGCTGTTAAGAACATCCACTCTGGTCTTAAATTAGACCTAATCATTGATCTAACTAAAGATAATTTTTTCTCTAATTTTTCTTTTTCAACGCTGGAAGCTTTCTCAAGTGATTTTTCTGCTTCTTTCTCAATGGCCTTCAAGTCCATCTCTTTAAATAGAGAGAATATGGCTTCCGCTCCGATACTAGCCTCAAAACAACTACCGTATTTCAAACCAAAATGATGATAGGCAATTTCGTTTAAAACCTTTCCTGGAACTATTTCGTTTATTTCTCTTTTGGCATTAAGTAAAAGTTCTTTAAGTTTTTCTTTGTCTTCTTCTTTCTCTGTAGCCTTAATTTTTGACTTAAATTCACTTTCTAGATTTTTGATGATTGTTTCTTTTTCTTCTGGGTATATTTTGGTAATTATATAACCAGCAAAATAGATAACTTTTTCTAAGTCACTAATAGAAACTCCAAGCAATATAGACATTCGGGAAGGAACTCCTCTTAAGAACCAAATATGAGCAACGGGACTAGCTAATTCAATGTGTCCCATCCTCTCTCGACGAACAATTGATCGGGTAACCTGAACTCCACATTTCTCACAGATAATATCTTTATATCTAATCCTTCTGTATTTTCCGCAATAACACTCATAATCTTTTTCTGGTCCGAATATTCTTTCGTCAAATAAACCATTTCTTTCTGAGCGACCGGTTCTATAATTAATCGTCTCTGGCTTAGTGACTTCCCCAAAAGACCACTCTCTAATTGCTTCAGGTGAAGCTAATTTAAGGGAGATGGCGTTAAAATTTGTTGTATCAAATGTTTTCATAATGTTTTTAGCTACTTAAGATTTTAATTATTTTTAGACTTTTTAATTAATTCAACATCTAAAGCTAACCCTCTTAGGTAGCTTAATAGAACATTAAACGAGGCCGGTATATTGGGCTCACCAATTGGATTTCCTTTAATTATTGCGTCAAAAGTTGCTGAACGACCATCAATATCATCAGATTTGACTGTTAGCATCTCTCTCAAAGTATAGGCTGCCCCATGACCTTCAAGTGCCCAGACCTCCATTTCTCCGAATCTTTGTCCTCCGCCTTGAGCTTTTCCACCAAGTGGCTGTTGAGTGATCAAAGAGTATGGACCGATTGATCTCATGTGTAATTTATCTTCCACCATGTGGTGAAGTTTGAGCATATACATATATCCAACGGCTATATCTTGCTCAAATGGTTCTCCAGTTCTTCCGTCATAAAGAGTAACCTTACCATTTTTAGGCATTCCAGCTTTTTCTAATTCATCTTCTATTTCTGTTATTGTTGCCGAAGAAAATGGAGGTACGATAGCTTGATAATTTAAAGTGTGAGCAGCATAACCCAAGTGCATTTCCAATATCTGACCTAAGTTCATACGAGAAGGAACCCCAAGTGGCGTTAAGACAATATCAATTGGTGTTCCATCGGCCATAAATGGCATTTCTTCTTCTGGTAAAATAGTTGAAATAACTCCCTTGTTTCCGTGACGACCTGAAAGCTTGTCTCCAACTGAGATGTTTCTTAATTGGGCAATTTCTACAATAATTCTTTTAATAATTCCAGATTCTAGATTATGTCCTGTCTCTCGAGAGAAGACTTTAACTCCTATGACTCTTCCTTGCTTTCCATGCTCTAGGCGAAGAGATGAATCTTTAACATCTCTAGCTTTTTCAGTAAAGATAGAACGAAGCAGTCTTTCTTCTGGAGTTAACTCTGTTTCTCCTTTTGGAGTTATTTTACCGACGAGGATATCATTTTCTTTAACCTCTGCTCCAACAACGATAATTCCATCTTCATCCAAATCTTTTAATTTATTTTCTCCAACATTAGGGATATCACGAGTGGTAATCTCTGGTCCAAGTTTGGTGTCTCTAACATTACAAACAAACTCAGTAACATAAATACTGGTAAACTTACTTTGCTTTACCAATCTTTCAGATAAGACAATAGCGTCCTCGTAGTTGGCTCCGTTCCAAGACATAAATCCAACTAAGACATTTTGCCCTAAGGCTATTTGACCATCAGCTGTTGTACTAGTGTCTGCTAATAAGTCTCCTTTTTTAACCTTATCTCCTAAATTAACACTTGGTCTTTGGTGTAAGATTGAGAAATTATTTGTTCTGGAAAAATTAATTAAATCATAAGGATGTTCTTTACCCTTATCGTCTTTAACAACTATTTTCTTAGAATCAACATAAGAAACTACTCCATTAACCTCTGAGACAGCTAGCCGTCCAGAGTCTCGAGCCGCTAATTCTTCTATTCCTGTTGCGACTAACGGCACTTCTGGTAAAACACAAGGTAGGGCTTGTTTCTGCATGTTTGATCCCATCAGTGTTCGGTGAGCATCATCGTGCTCTAGAAATGGAATCATTGATGTGGCGAGAGAAAAAGCTTGGTTCGTCACAACATCAATTAACTCTACTTCCTTTCTGTTTATAATACCGGGAACAGTTTTAACCCTAGCCTCTACTTCCTCATCTAAAATATTTCCATTTTCATCAACCTTAACACCAGCGTGTGTGATATTATATTTCTCTTCTTCTAAGGCGTTTAGGTAAACAACTTCACTTGTAATTTTTCCATTTTTAACCACCACATAAGGAGTCTCAATAATTCCAAATTCATTTATCCTAGCGTAAGTGGCAAGGTGCAAAATTAACCCGATGTTTGGTCCTTCTGGGGTGTGAATTGGACAAACTCGCCCGTAGTGAGAAGTGTGGACATCACGAACTTCTAGGCCGGCTCTTTCACGAGTTAAACCTTCAGGGCCTAAGGCCGATAGGGTTCTTAGGTGCTCAATCTCAGCCATCACATTTTCTTGGTTCATAAATTGAGAGAGCTGGTTGGTCGTAAAGAACTCTTTAATCCTAGCTTGTAGTGGTCTTTGATTTATTATTTGAATTGGTAAAGTAGTCCCCGTGTCTATTGTGGACATGTGGTTTTGAATATTTCTTTTGATTTGAGACATACCGGTACGAAACTTTTTCTGTAGCATTTCACCGACATATCTAACTCGGCGTTGTCCTAAATGATCAATATCATCAGCTTGAGCCTCGGGATTATTATTTAGGGCAACAATATTTTCTATAATAGTCACTAAATCATCCGCAGAAATTGTTCTTCTTTCCAACTCTGCTTCGTCCATTTTCTTATCAAATCTTTTATTGAAACGAAATCTTCCAACAGGAGAAATATCATATCTTTCGGCTGAGAACAAAGAGCTAATAAACTCTTTTGCTCCTTCTGGGGTAGCTAGATCACCGTCTCGTAAACGCTTATATATTTCTATAAAAGAATCTTCTGCTTCTTTAGATAAATCTTTCTCTAGAGTTTTTTTAATGGCTTCTTCAGCTTGATCATTACCCTTAAAAGCCTTTATGATATCAGCTTCTTTTTCCAAGCCCAAAACTCTCAAAAATGAAGTGACGGCAAACTTCCTTTTCTTGTCTATTCTGACATAAATAGCTCCGTCAGTATCTGATTCAATCTCTATCCAAACACCTCTAGCTGGAATAATTTTAGCCCCAAAATATCTTCTGCTTTTAATCTCCTGCTCAGTAAAGAAAACTCCGTAACTTCGAGATAATTGAGGAACGATAACTCTTTCAACACCATTGATGATAAAAGTTCCATGTTTGGTCATCAAAGGAATATCAGCCATAAAAATCTCTTGCTCCTTAGTGGTCCCGAGAGATTTATTTAAAAGTTTAACTCGAGCAGTCAAACTTCCTTCATAAGTTAATTTATTCTCTTTAGAGTGTAGCTCACTGCATTTTGGTTCAGATAAAGTAAAAGAGGTGAAATCTAACTGAAACTTTTTTTCATAGTAATCTTGAATTGGAGAAAATTCCTTAAAAATTTCTTTAATACCCTCTTCAACAAACCAACTAAAAGAAATTAATTGATTTTCTATTAAATTAGGAAACGGAATAAGTGGTTTTTTGTATTTACTAAAATACTTTTTTTCTAGTGTGGTATTTTTTTTCATAAAAATTGGTATAACCAACAAGACATGGGAAAATAAACCCGAGATATAAATACCAATAGATAGAGTTATGGATATTTATATTAGCTTATCTTATTGATTATAGAAAACAAAAAAACTAAGGTTTTGTCCCTTATTGTAATAAAATGATAATGCTAAATTTCGTTATTTTTTGACACGAGTTTAGTTAAAATTAGAGATTGATTATCCACAACTCAATCTTTCAATCTGGGCAAAAGTATATACTATTAAAAAGCTCTTGTCAACTATATTTTTCCACACATATTATCTTTTCTTCCATCTATTAATTTCTAGGTGATTTCCGGAAAGTAGGACTTTTGGGACTCTGTATTTCTTACCATTATGCTCTAAAACTTCTGGGCGAGTATAAACTTCGTCAGTTGATATTCTTTCTTCTTCCCTAGAATCAAAATTACCCAAAACTCCCTTAATCTGTCTTGAGATACTATCAATTAAAACCATGGCTGGTATTTCTCCCCCAGTTAAAACATAATCGCCAATTGAATACTTCCTTGTTCTCAAAATCTTATCAACCCGAGCATCAACCCCCTCATAGCGACCACAGATCAAAACAATATTATCGTATTTTTTAGAAATCTTTTTAGCTGTAACTGTCGTAAATTTTTCTGCTCGTGGATTAAAATTAATTATTAAGAACTTCCCTTTTTTCTTCTTAGTAACCGATTCTACTGCCTTAATTATAGGATCCGCCATCATAACCATACCTGGACCACCAGAATATGGCCTTTCGTCAACTTGAGCCGAAATATTTCCATCAGGCCATTTCTTTTTATATTTACCCGAAACAAATTTTCTCGGGTTTATAAATTTAACCTTAATTATCTTGTTTTTTATGGCTCGCCCCAAAATAGACTCTTTTAAATAAGAATCAAACATCTCCGGAAAAAGCGTAATAATATAAAAATTCATATAGTCTATTATATACAAAGAACGACACAAAAGAAATCGTCCGACCTTTTTTACTTCGCCTCGCGCAAAAGATTGTTGTCCCAAAAAACGCGGATATTTTTCTACTGAAAAATTCCTATGCTCGCGCCAGTCGCGCTCCGCAATGTTTTTTGAAACAACAATCTTTTGCGCGAGGCTAGTAAGCCACGCAAAGAATAGTTCCACAAAAGAGGCTAGCTCGAGC